>JBOGBZ010000187.1:0-25662 GCA_051656485.1 Cellulosilyticaceae bacterium | reverse complement strand
CTTGAGAAGATCCCTGCATTGGCGATATTCATTAAGCACATTTTTGCCCAACGCGTCTCGTCTTGGTACGCTTCAAATACTTGTTCTTGCGCCTGTTTGAAGGCTTTGAAGTCTGCTAGTAAGTAGTATTGGTCTGGGTTATGCCAGCTAGCACCTTTAAGAAGTGAATCGTGTAATTCAGCGAATTCACCTGTTCCGCCATCTGTAAAGGTCCCATCTACTAGGCTATCTACCACACGCTTGATATCTGCATTTTCATTGTAGAATGTAGCTGCGTCGTAGTTACCTTCGATTTGTTCGATATCTTCTACACGAAGACCAAAGATAAAGTTGTTCTCATCTTTACTTTCTCTTACGATTTCTACGTTTGCACCATCGTATGTGCCGAATGTCGGTGCACCGTTAAGCATGAACTTCATGTTACCTGTACCTGATGCTTCTTTACCAGCTGTAGAGATTTGTTTTGATACGTCTGCTGCTGGGAAGAGTTTCTCACCGAATGATACACGGTAGTTTTCTACGAAGACTACTTTCATCTTCTTGTTCACATCTTCATCGGTGTTTACAAGCTTTTGGATTTCTCCAATGAACTTGATGATTGCTTTTGCACGCGCGTATCCTGGGAACGCTTTGGCACCAAAGATAAATGTCACTGCTGGCATATCTTTGTTTGGATTTTCTTTGATTTGGTAGTATAAGTCTAATACGTAAAGTGCATTAAGTAATTGACGTTTGTACTCATGTAAACGCTTGATTTGAATATCGAATACTGAGCTTGGGTCAATCTCAATCCCTTGCACTTCTTTGATGTATGCTGCAAGTTGTTCTTTCTTTGTGTGTTTGATTGCCATCACACGGCGAAGTACTTCTGCATCATCTAAGTATTTCTCAAGACCTTTTAGTAAATCTAAGTCTTTTACCCACTCTTCATTCCCTAAAAGCTCTGTAATAAGTGCTGATAATTCTTGGTTACAAAGGCGAAGCCATCTTCTTGGTGTGATACCATTTGTTTTATTTTGGAATTTCGTTGGGTAGAGTTCATACCAAGAACGAAGTTCTGTATCTTTAAGGATGTCTGTATGAAGCTGTGCTACACCATTGACTGCGAAACCTACATGGATTGCAAGGTTTGCCATGTGTACAAGGTTGCCTTGCACAATTTTGAATGCTTCTCTTTGCTCTTCTGTTAAACCACGTGCTTCAAGCTCTTTTTGGAAGTAAGCATCAATCATGGTGATGACTTCACCGATTCTTACGAATAACTTATTAATAAGGTCCATACCCCACTTCTCAAGTGCTTCTTGAAGAATGGTATGGTTTGTGTATGCAAATACTGTTTTTGCTATTTCGACTGCATTCTCGAAAGCGATACCTTCTTCATCTACTAAGATTCTTACGAATTCTGGGATAGCAAGTACTGGATGTGTATCATTTAATTGGACTGCATGCCATGTACCGAAGTCTGCAAAGTTTGCACCATGAATCTCTTTATGACTTCTGATGATATCTTTAAGTGATGCACTTACCATAAAGTATTGTTGGCGTAGACGAAGCAGCTTTCCTTCTTCCATCGAGTCATTTGGATAAAGGACACGAGAGATATCATCTGCGCGATTCTTCATAGCCACTGCCGCATCGTATTGTTGGTTGTTGAATAATGCAAAGTCGAAGTCCGTTAATGACTCTGCTTTCCAAAGACGAAGTGTATTGATATTCTTTGAACCGTAGGCAATGATTGGTGTATCGTATGGTACGGCACGTACTGTGAAATCATCAAATTGTACCTCTACAGCTAAGTCATCTTTTCTGATGCTCCATGGATCACCATATTTTAACCACTCATCTGTCTCTTCAAGCTGTGCACCATCCACAATCTTTTGAGCGAAAAGACCATTGCTATAACGGATACCATAGCCTTGAAGTGGGATGTTCATCGCTGCACCTGAATCCATAAAACATGCTGCAAGACGTCCAAGTCCACCATTTCCAAGACCTGCATCTTCTTCGATTTCTTCGATGGCATTTAAGTCGATATGCATCTCTTCAAGAAGTGCCTTCACTTCATCATACATCTGTAAACTGATAAGGTTGTTGCCCAGTGCACGCCCCATTAAGAACTCAGCTGATAAGTAGTATGCCTGCTTTTCTTTTTTGTAGGTTTCTTCTGTTTGCTCCCAGTTATCTACGAGTCCTTCTAGCAGTGCTGCTGAAAGGCTACTCCATACTTGGTACTCTGCTGCCTTCTCTATTGATTTTCCGTATTTTACTTTACAGTATTTTTCCATGCTAGCTCTTAATTCTTGTCTATTTATCATTTATTTACACCTTCCATATAATTTAGTTATGCTATATAATTTCTCAGCTAATGTCTCTGTCAAATCTTCTTTTCTCATGCGCCACATCCAGTTACCCCCTAGGGTGGATGGCATATTCATTCTTGCCTCATTTCCAAGATTTAATACATCCTGCATCATGGTAATAGCAACTTCTCCCACACTACTCCAAGCCCCTCTAATGAAGCCCCAGTTGTAGCCTTCCTCTTCATTAAGCTTTAAGTAGTTCATGGCGTGTGCTACATCTTCCTTATTGCCCGTAGTTTCCATCCAACCTCTAATGGTATCGTTATCATGTGTACCTGTATAAACAATACAATGCTTATGGTATGTATGTGGAATGTAGTCACTTTCTTCTCTTGCATCAAAAGCAAACTGAAGAACTTTCATACCTGGGTAGCCTGTAGCATCTCTAAAGTCAAATACTTCTTGCGTAAGGAATCCCAAGTCTTCAGCGACGACATTAATAGCGCCTAGTGCACCTTTTATCGCATCAAAGAGTTTGATACTTGGTCCCTTCACCCACTGACCATTGACTGCTGTCTCTTCGCCATATGGTATCTCCCAGAACGCTTCGAAACCTCTGAAGTGATCGATGCGGATGATATCATATAGCTTGAGGCTTTCTCGCATACGCGTGATCCACCATGTGTAGCCGGTCTCTTCTAGGTAATCCCAATCATAGATCGGATTCCCCCAGAGCTGACCTGTGGCTGAAAAAGCATCTGGTGGACAGCCTGCAACCACTGTTGGCTTTTTGTCTGCATCCAGTTTAAATACCTTTGAGTTTGCCCATGCGTCACTACTATCACTTGCCACATAGATTGGAATATCCCCTACTATCTGCATGCCTAATCCGTTGACATAAGCTTTCAGTGCATTCCACTGCTTGTAGAACTCATATTGGATGAATTCCCAGAAATGAATGTCATCTGCTAATTCTGTTTCGTAGCGTGCCATCGCCACTTCTTCTCTTAGCTTGATGTCTTCATCCCATTCTTGCCAGCTTACAAGATTCATCTTTTCTTTGATGGCCATATACATTGCATAGTCTTTAAGCCATACTTTGTTTTCTATAGCAAAGGCTTGAACCGCTTCATCTACTTTGCCTTTAGCATTTTCATAAGCTTTACGTAATACTGGATAACGCACGTTGAATAACGTTGCATAATCCACTTCTTCATCATGCTGACCCCATACCATTCCCTCTAAGTCTTCTGCTGCTAAAAGTCCATCTCTTACTAAGAACTTTAAGTCGATAAAATAAGGGTTACCTGCAAAAGCTGAGAAAGCTTGATAAGGTGAGTCGCCATAACTTGTGTGACCTAAAGGGAGTATCTGCCAATAGGTCTGCCCTGCTTTATTTAGAAAATCTGCAAACTTATAGGCCTCTTCACCTAAAGTGCCTATACCATAGTCTTCAGGTAGTGAGGAAATATGCATGATCATACCACTACTTCTTTTCATAAATCATTCGCCTCCATTTACAAAAACGTTTTCGGAAACGTTTCTATTTTTATTTTACTAAAAACCCACTTGTGTTACAAGTGTTTTATTGCGCCCTCTTTCTATTTTATTTAATATGCTAAACTCTCTTTACCTATTATTGTAAAATTTATCTATAATTTTTTAAAATTAATCTGTATCTTATTTTATTTTTATATAATACATCTTCGCTTCATAGGCTTTGATCACTTCTTTAGTCACTTTTTTAGTGCCAATCACTTGGTCTGTCATCAGTTCTTTGCTTGTTCCATCTGGTACGGTGTAAGTTGCGTCTTTTGAAGTATTATTGATAACGATGACGATCTTCGCATGTGCGTAGCATCGTTCCATCACAAATAAAGGTTGCTCATAAGTGAAGCTAACACTTCCTTCTGTAAGTGGTTTGTATTGCTTTCTGAGTGCGATGATTTTTTTATAATACTGATGGAATGTCATGTCCCAATTCTTTTGGTTCCAGTCAAAGGTTCTTCTACAATCTGGGTCATTCTCCCCTTCCATCGCTATTTCTGTGCCATAGTAAGTACATGGCATTCCCATAAAGCTCATAAGGAATGTTAATGCTATTTTGACTCTGTCTTTATTTTTCTCGCATAATGTTAAAATCCTTGCCGTATCATGACTATCTAATAAATTGAGCATACAGAAATTCGCATGTTCTGTGTTTCGCATAAGTACATTGGATAAGGCATAAGCAAATTGGTCCGCCTCTATTTTATTGTAGGCAAAGAAATCTAGGCAGGCTTTTGTCACCCCATAGTTCATCACCCCATCATACTGGTCGCCTTGTAGCCATGCATAGGCATCATGCCAGTTTTCTCCTAATATAATGGCATCTTGTTTCACTGCCTTCACTGCATCTCTAAACTTTCTCCAAAATACATGGTCGATTTCATCGGATACATCCAGCCTCCAGCCATCGATATCACATGCCTCAATCCAGTACGTAGCCACCCCTAATAAATAATCTTGCACTTCTTGATTACTTGTATTAAGCTTTGGCATATTATCACTAAATGCAAATCTTAAATAATTACTTGGCTGTGTGGTCACCTGATCGCCATCAATATGGAACCACTCGAAGTACTTAGATGCCTTGCCTTTTTCCAGCACATCTTGAAAGGGTTCAAAATAATAGCCACAATGATTGAATACTGCATCCAGTACAACTCGCATACCTTTTGCATGTGCCTTCCCGACCAGTTCTCTAAGTTCTTCTTTTGTACCGAATTCTGGGTCTACTTGCATATAATCTTTGGTATCGTATTTATGATTGGTATTGGCACTAAAGAGTGGGGTTAAATACAGCGCATTGATGCCTAATTCCTGTAAGTAATCTAACTTTTCGATGATGCCTCTCAGGTCACCTCCATAATAACTATTGCCTGTAGGTAATTCACCCCATGGTGTGATCTCTTTAGGATTATTGCTCGGATCACCATCGTAGAAGCGTTCAATAAACACCTGATAAAAGACAGCTGATTTACTCCATTCGGGTATCTGATGGGTATCCACTTCATGTAGAAACGGGAATTGGAATACATTGTAATGCAAAGTCTTTGGATCAAGCACTTCTTCCACGCCATTTTCTCCAAAATAAACTGCTTCTGTTTCTGTATAGAGTTTGAAATAATACACGTAACGGTTTTGTTCAATGCTTATGGCTGTTTCATAGTAATCAAATAAGCCATCTGATAAAATCTTCGTCATTTCCTTTGTTTGTGGATGCTCCATATCAAACTTATCTGCATAGATAATCTCAACCTTAGTTAGATCATCTTTTGCTGCTCTTAGGCGAATACGTAGTGCATCTTTTGTGATGCCATAGGCATAGTTACTTTTTTGAGTGTGTAATAACGCATGTCTGTTCAAATTCTTTTCCTCCATTCATTTAAAAATAGGAAACAGTTTGCACTGCTTCCTATTAGCCGTCGTCATCTTTTCTATGTTTCGTTTTTATCATTCACTAGCTACTAAAGAGTTCCACTCTTCCATAGCCGCTTTTTGTGCTTCTTCTGGTGTTACTTGACCATTAAAGACTAAGCTAATTGCTTTTTCGCCAATTGACCAGTAGTATGACATTCTTGTCAGACTTGGCATTGGGAATGCATTCTCAAACTGATTAACGAATACTGATAACAAGGCATCATCTGCTAAGCCTTCTACCACACTTGTATCAGTTAAGGCTGGTGCTTTATATACATTGCGATAAAGGATATTTGCACCTTCTTCTGAAGCCATGTATTCTGCAAATAATGTTGCTGCATTTGGATATTTTGTATAAGCTGAAACGTGAACGTTTTGTACCCCTGCAAATGGTGTTGGCGCATTGCCTTCAACGGTTGGAATCATCATAACCCCTATATTCATACCTGCATCTCTATACTCTTCGATTTTCCATGGTCCTTCTAAGACATACGCAATCTTGCCTTGTTTGAATTGTTCCCCTAGGAACTCCCCTTTAAGGTCGTTTGTTTGTACTGGTAAAATCTTATTGAGGGATTGGATAAACCCTAGACCTTTTAAAAATGCTTCTGAATCAAATCCTGGTTCATCTGTATTGGTGCCATCTTCTCCAAATAACTGGAAGCCGTATGGTGTTAAGAAGCCATAGGCATTGTATGCATTGGCTACGTCCATAGCAAAAGCGAATTGATTGTTCTTTGGATCATTGAATGTCTCAGCAAACGCAAAGATTTCTTCGAAGGTAGTCGCTGGTTTCTCTCCTACGATATCTTTATTGTAGAAGATACCTACTGATTCTACTGCTACTGGTACCCCATATGTTGTCTGATCATGCTGTACTGTTTTTAATGCATTTGGTGAAATGTTCTCTTCTAATCCTGCTACAACCACTGGATCTATCGGTAATAAGATGCCTGAGTCAATGGCACTCACTACTTTATCATGTGGGAGCATAAAGATATCGCCACCTGAGCCTGCTGGTCCATCAAGTTCAATTTTGGTTGCTGCTTCTACTGAGCCCACTTCTTGAACCGTTACTTTTACTTCTGGATAAATCTTATTAAATCCTTCTGCTACTGCCGTTCCGTATTTTTCATTATCAATCCATATGAGAAGCTCTGCGCCTTCTTCTGGTTCTAATTTTCCCTCTTCATTTGTTGTTGTCGCGGAATCATTTGGATTCGCTATATCTACTGGGATTTCCTTTTTACCACATCCTACCCCTGAAACTGCTAGCATTGCTGCTAAAGATACCATCGAAAGTTTTTTCATCATTTTCATCGTTATGTTTCCTTCCCCTTGGGTTTATTTTTGGTTTATTTTACGTATCCTCACTGCTCGTTATCTGTCTCCTTACTACTTTAAGTAAGGTAAAACATCTTCTACATAGGCTCTCAACACTTCGCCTACACTCCATGCTTGTGTATAGCATCCCCTTGATGTACATGGAAATGTTCCATCAAAAATCTCAGCTATGCCACCTATACAGCCATCATTCATATGATCTTCGAATACTTCACACATTTCTTTAGCCACCTGTACCGCCTCTTCTGAATGCTTATGGACTTTACAGTAGCTACTGATAAAGGCTCCTATAGGGAATGCCCATGTGGTTCCCATATGGTACGCTGCATCACGCTGGATGAGCTTTCCTATATACTGTGCTTGATACGCTTCATCTTGGTCACTTAAAGAACGGAGGCCATAAGGTGTGTATAAGTGTTTGTAAACGGTCTGCACTACTTTTAATTCTTTTTCTTCATCCATCATGGTATAAGGTAAAAAGGTAGCCCATATTTGATTCGGTCTAATCTTTCCATCATTTGCATCCACTACGTCATACAGACATTGGGTTTCTTCATTCCAGAACTTCTCATTGAACGATTGCTTCACTTGTTTGGCGAGTAGGCTATAAGTCGTGCCATCTTCACCAAATCGCTCACTTAACTTTTCCATTACTTTCAGTGCGTTATACCAAAGTGCATTGATCTCAACTGGCTTCCCATGCCTTGGTGTCACTACCCAATCCCCTACACGCACATCCATCCATGTAATTTGATCTAAGTCACTTCCTGCCATGATCAGTCCATCTGTATCCATCTTAATGGAAAAGTCTGTGCCTTTTTGATACGCTTCGATAATGGCTTTCAGCGAAGGATAGATTTTTTCTTTAATGAAAATCGCCTCTGCTTCTCCACCTGTATAGTGTAGGTATCGGTCTACCGAATAAAAGTACCACATGGAACCATCCACTGTGTTGTAACCTGGTTCATCGCCTTCATGATTTGGAAAGACATTAGGTATAAGCCCATTTTTTACATACTTGGAGAAGGATTCTAGAATTTCCCTTGCATCGTCGAATCGCTTGGTACAAAGTGTCAACCCTTGCAAGGCAATCATTGTATCTCTACCCCAGTCGGTAAACCATGGTAACCCTGCCAAAATGGTTTTTAGACCTGTAGAGTTCCTTTTTACTATAAAGTGGTCTGCCGCTTGGGCTAGCTTTTGTACCAGTGGCGCCTGACTTCCTGCGCATTCTTTCAGCCTTTCCATACGTGCTTTATACGCTTCTACAATTTCAAAACCTGTCTTATCATCTAGTTGTTCAACTGTGCACTTCATATAGAAGCTTTTCTTCTCAAATGGCTGTAGTTTCACATCTATTTGATACGGTGTTAGGTAGTTATCCACGCCCAATGCACCATTGCGATTATCGATGGCATACACTAAGTTTTCTTCTATCAGATAGTTTGGTGTCGCCATGCTTGTCGGAATGTTCTTACGGTCATAATAATCACCGCACGAAGTATAGCACGTAATCGGAAGCTCTGGATGATCACGATGTACAAGGGTTAACACCTTACCATCTAAGGCTGTATCGAACTGAAGTTCACTACGTTCAAGTGAACTTCCTAAGTCTTTACAGCTGAAAAGTGGCGTCACACTTAAGACCGCTTCCTCTATACCATTGGTCACTTCATAGCATACGACAACTGTATTTTTACCGTATTCAATGGCTACTGTCTTTTTAATGGATACATCCTGTACTTGATAGTGGTACGTTGGTACACCCTCTAAGGTAAAGCGTTGTAAGTACTTCTGCCCATCTTTATGCCAATTGATATATTGCTGGGACGCTAGATCATGTACGACTTTTCCTATCTGGATACTTTCCTGAGTCTTACCGAGTATGGATAAACGGTCTACTGGTGGATTCAGAGCTGCTACTAGATAGCTATGGTGTGCCCTGCTGTTGGCCCCAATAATAGTTCCCCCAGCAAAGCCTCCTATGCCATTTCCTAAGACCCATTCTCTTTCTAAGCCTTCTTCAATTGTTCTAAATGCATTTCTTCCAAATTGATAACCCATAGCACCCTCCTGTCATTACTATTCTTTATTTGCACCTGCTGCAATGCCTTGTACTAAGTACTTCTGGAAGATAAGGAATAAAATCGAAATCGGAATGGCAATCAATACTGCTCCCGCTGCAAACATGGTGAAGTTCGAATTTTCTTTTCCAGAAATCATGGCATTTAAGCCTACTGCTAATGTCTTATTTTCGTCTTGTGATAAAAGTAAGTTTGGTAGGATATAGTCCATCCATGGTGTCATAAACTGTGTAACTGCTAAGTATGTGATGATTGGCATAGACAATGGTAGCGTCACTTTAAAGAAGGATTGGAACTTTGTACAACCATCAATATAAGCTGCTTCATCCAGTGATTTTGGCACCCCATCTAAGTAACCTTTGACAAGCCATGTGTTATACGGAATAGCACCTACTGAATAAATGAGCACAAGTGCAATGGGTTTATTCAGTAGCCCAAATGTTAAAAACAAAGTATAAATAGCTGTCATTGATAAGAAAGATGGAAACATTGATAAAAGTAGAATGGTCATAAGACCTGCTTTCTTACCTCTAAAGTTAAATCTTGAAAGCACCCACGAAGTAATCATAATGACTACTACTGAAATCCCTGCATTTGCAATAGCAATCTGCAATGTATTCATAAACCAGTCTGCGTAATTGGTTTGTTTGAAAAGATTAATATAGTTATCAAAGGTTAGCTTCTCTGGAATCAATGACGAACTTGCAAGTCCTGTACTCGCATTGAATGAAGAAAGCACAATCCATATAATCGGAATGATTACTATCAAACTCATGATGATAAGCTGTAAGTGCGTTAGTGCTGAAAAAAATAGGTGTTTACCTTTTCCACTTTTCATATATTAAGCCTCCTTAAATGCATTGGTACGTTTGAAGTTCCAGTATGAGATAGACCCTATAAAGATAAAGATAAGAATACTCATAACTGCTGCCATATTATACATTTGATTCTCCATCGTTAGTTTATAAATCCATGAGATCAGAATATCTGTGTGTCCTGCGAATTGATAATTTGGATTTGCTGGTCCCCCACCTGTTAAGAAGAATACTGCACCGAAGTTGTTAAAGTTACCCGCAAGTGACATCACAAGCAGTGGCATTGTAACCCTTAAAATCATCGGGAATGTAAGAAATCTAAATTGCTCGAAGCTATTGGCACCATCAATTTGAGCTGCCTCATAAACGGATGGATCTGCATTTGATAATACCCCTGAAATCATAAGCATAAACCCTGGGAATCCTAGCCACAGATTGACAAGTACTACTGTTAGTTTCGCGAGCATTGGATCTGTAAGGAATGGTATACGCTCTGCAATAAGCCCTGACTCCAGTAAAAATTGATTCAATGGGCCAAACTGACCATTGAAAACGTTTCTAAAAACAAGTAAAGAAATAAGACTTGGTACGACCCATGGTAAAATTAGAAGCGTTCTAAATACTGCTTTTCCTTTAACATAACGATTGTTTAAGATAAGTGCTTGGAACATACCTAAGAAGTATGTTGAAAACGTTGCCACTACTGTCCAAATAACAGTCCACTTTAAGACACCGAAGAATGTACTTGACCAAATAGGCACTGTGAAGAGCTTAAAGAAGTTATCGAATCCTACCCACTCCACAAGCTTTGCTGGTGGTAAATTTCCTTTGCTATAACTTGTAAAGGCTGTTAAGAATGCAAAAAGCATCGGCATCACAGTGATAAATAAGATAGCTAAAATAGCTGGTGTTAAGACAATGTATTCAAATTTTTTATCATATAGCTTAATAAAATATTGCTTAGATGTTTCATATGTACCTGTCTCATCAATGGCTTTTCCTACCATGTAAGCATCACGTATATTCCATACACACAAGAGTACGATGATCCCTACAAAAAGAGCAACGATAATACCATTAATCAGTAGCATCATGGAGTGATCGCCACCACGTGCTCCTGGAATCTCACCTAAAGTGATTAATCCCCATATCCCTTTTGAGAAAAAACCACCATGTAATCTAAATTTAAATTGATCAATCATGCCTAATAAATATTCAAACCAATAGCCGGTTGATAGTTCAATCGATAATAAGATCATCTGTATCAAAAAGAACATCAACCCTTTGATTCTTTGCTTTCCAACGAAGAATTGGCCACTCCCCCAAACGAATAGCGACATCATCATTGCTTTTTTGGCTTTTGTCATCATTTCACTCCTCTTTTTTCTAGTTTGTATGCAGTTTGTTGTTTAATAACGTTTTCGGTAACGGTTTATATGTCTATATTAACCATTTTTTATACAAAGGTCAAGCTTTTTTAGGAGTATAAATTTAATTTTTTACATTTTTCGCCATAAATGATTTTCATGTTGTTTATTTTCCAAGCACGATGGCTTCATAAGGGCGAAGGATGATTTCCTCTTCTGCCTCAGCCCACCAATTCATCATGTCTGTAAGTAATCTAACTTTTCTATAATACCTCTTAAATCCCCTACACCATTGCCATTACTATCTCTAAAGCTTCTTGGGTAGATTTGATAAACGACTGCCTGATGCCACCATCTTTTCTCTATTTTTGTTGCCATTTTTTAGCTCTCCTTTTTTAAATTGATATATTTTTTCATACCTCATTGAACTCTTAGTTATTTATGTGTATAATAAATATAAGTTTTGGTAACGTTTTCATTTTTAGTAAATTATATAAAAGGAGTTTAAAAATGTCAAATACATTTGTTTATTCTAATCTGAAAAATTACTCTATAGAGCAAATTGATGCACTAAGTCTTTATAATTCTTCTGCCTTTGAAGAGGCCTTTACTTATGCGGAGCATGATTTAGGTGCAGTCTATCATTCCCTCCATACAACATTCAAAGTATGGGCTCCACTTGCTACTACCGTTACCCTGAACACTTATCGTTCAGGTGCTGGTAATACTTTACTCGCTACTTATCCTATGACACTTGGCGACAAAGGTGTGTGGGGTTCTACTTTAGATGGTGATTTACATGGTACATATTATACTTATACGCTTACTAACCCTACGGGAACACATGAAGTCGTGGATATTTATGCCAAAGCAGTTGGTGTCAATGGTAAAAGAGGCATGGTGGTAGACTTTAATCGTACAAACCCTATGCATTGGGAGGATGACCAGTATGTCATCACGCCTTCTCAAGTAGATGCTATCATTTATGAACTTCACGTCAGAGATTTATCTGTTTCACCTACTTCTGGTATCACGCATTCAGGTAAGTACTTAGCCTTTACAGAACTTGATACGAAAAACCCTGATGGCCTTACTACTGGTATCTCTCATATCAAAGACCTTGGGGTAACCCATGTTCACCTGCTTCCTGTGTATGATTATAACTCGGTAGATGAAGCACATTTAGAGCAAAATATGTTTAACTGGGGTTATGATCCTCTCAACTACAATGCACCTGAAGGCTCTTATGCCACCAATCCTCATGATGGAAGTTTACGTATCAAAGAATTCAAAGAAATGGTCCAATCCCTTCATGCCCAAGGACTAGGTGTCATTATGGATGTAGTTTATAACCATACAGCTGAGACAGAAAGTAGCACCTTCAATCAAACGGTGCCTCACTACTATCACCGCGTCCGCCCTGATGGTACTTTTAATAATGGTTCAGACTGTGGTAACGAAGTCGCTTCAGACCGTAGCATGGTTCGTAAAATGATTGTAGACTCTGTGGTTTTCTGGGCAAAAGAATATCATATCGATGGCTTTAGATTTGACTTGATGGGCATTCTAGATGTGGAAACGATGAATACCATCAGAAAGGAACTTGATCAGATTAATCCTGAGATTCTTATGTATGGTGAAGGGTGGGTTGCCTCTCCTATTTTATTACCAGATGAAGCCAGTGCAGTGAAAGTCAATACACCTAAGCTTCATCCACGCATTGCAAGCTTCAGTGATGATATGCGTGATGCCATCAAAGGCCATGTCTTCTATGAAAAAGAATGTGGCTTTGTGAATGGTAATCCAAACTTTGCTGATTCCATTAAGTTTGGTATCGTAGCAAGTGTGCCACATCCTCAAATAGCTTACGGAAATATTAATTATTCTAAGGCGCCGTGGGCACTTGAACCTACCCAGTGTATCACTTATGCTTCCGCACACGATAACCTCACACTTTTTGACAAATTCCAAATAAGTGTCCCAGATGCTTCTTTAGCAAAACTCATTCAGATGAACAAAATGGCGGCTACACTTGTGCTGACTTCTCAAGGCGTTGCTTTCATTCATGCAGGTGAAGAACTTCTCCGTACAAAGGTCAATGCTGATGGTACTTTCGAGCATAATAGCTATAAGTCTCCTGATGAGGTTAATGCCTTCGACTGGACACGTAAGACGACCCACGACGATGTGTTTAAGTACTACCAAGGCCTTATCAACCTTCGCAAGACACATCCAGCCTTCAGAATGCCTTCTACTGCAGCTATCGTTCGCCATCTTTACTTCCTCACTATGTCACACCCTAATGCCGTTGGTTATATCATTGATGGCTATAAAGAAGATACTTGGCAGACAATCGGTGTATTCTTCAACCCAAATGATACAACCCTAGAAGTAGACCTTCCTGCTAAAGAGTGGTGCATCGTGGTAGACCCTCATCATGCTGGCACCGAAAAGCTTGGTACCATTACTGATGGTAAACTTACTTTAATGCCTCATACACACTATGTACTGGTAGATGCCGAAAGCTTTCATCAGTCATAAAGACATCCATTAAACAACGCTAAAACCCCATACTGAAAGTGCTCAGGCACTTTCGGTATGGGGTTTTAATATTGCTATTTTTTAACAACGTATAATCTAAAGCCATAGGCGCTTAACGTTTCAGTGGTTCCTAGCTTTCTTTCTTCATTGGTATACACATCTTTTACCTTTTGGTTACCTATTGCTTCTGGTAATGTGACTTCATAGGCTTTATCTTGATTGTTCATGAGTACGTATAACGTTTCCTCTTCGGATTCTTTTGCAAAAGCTAGGTAGTTTGTGGCATCTTCTGCTGTTAACCACACAATATCCGCCGTACGTGTCGCACCTATTGTTTTTCGTATTGCAATCATACGCTTCACATGGGCTTTAATCACTCGGTTCTGGTAGGATTCTTGCCATGGCATGCATCTTCTATTATCTTCGCCTTCACCACTTACACCTACTTCACTTCCGTAGTAAATACTCGGCGCACCCGCAAAGGTCATCTGTAAGATATAAGCAAGCTTTACTTTGTCTTCATTTTGATCGCATACATTCATAAGCCTTGGAGTATCATGGCTATCAATCATATTAAACATATGCTCGGTGACATGCTTTGGATAGTTGGCGAGTAACGTACTCACCGTATCTTTGTACTGGCTAGCGGTCATTGTCTGATGGCTATAGCTATTATGCCCTACAAAGTTCCAGATAGGATACAGAAGTTCATAGTTCATCACCGCGTCAAACTGATCTCCCATCAGCCACGGATAGGAGTTATCCCAGTTCTCTCCTATGATGTACACATCCTTTTTGACCGCCTTTACTTCTTTTCTAAAATCACGCCAAAAATCATGGGATACTTCATTGGATACATCTAATCGCCAGCCATCAATATCGTATTGTTCCACCCAGTACTTGCCTACATCCAGTAAATAACGTCTTGCCTTTGCATTGGCGGTCTGCCACTTTGGCATCGCTGGCACAAAAGCAAAGGTACGGTATGCTAAATTCGCTTGCTGCTCATTATCTAAAGGACATGGCATGCCTTCTTCATCCACTTCAAAATTAACTATCGGCTCATGGAGGATATGGAAGTAATCATAGTACGGTGAAGCTTTACCCTTTTCCATCACATCTTGCCAGAAAGGATGCTTAAAGCCACAATGGTTAAACACGGCATCTAGCATGACTTTCATACCTAACTTATGGGCTTCATCCACCAGTTCTTTGAACTTTTCATTGGTTCCAAAGCATGAGTCTATCTTAAAGTAGTCTGTTGTATCATACTTATGACATGTGGGCGATTCAAAGATAGGTGTAAAGTAAATACCCGTTATCCCCAGTTCTTTTAGGTCATGCAAGTGATTCATCACCCCTTGTAAATCCCCGCCAAAGAACATCTCATTGGTCACCGCTTGTGTACTATTCCACTCCAGTACATTGTCAGGGTCCAAAGACTTATCGCCATTAGCAAAGCGTTCTGGGAAGATTTGATACCATACCATGTCTTTTGCCCAGCTAGGCCCTTCATAGATATCTTCTTCATTTATAAAGGGGAAGTTAAAGTAATTATGTACCTCCCCTTCCTTTTCACATCCCTCCACATACGGCTCATCGGCATAAGGTCCATAAAGAATAGATGTTTCTTTCTTCTCTAGAATAAAAGCATATTTCACACGTAACCATTTGAACCCTTTTACCTCTACGAACCAGAAGTCATAGCGTTCATTACTGTATTCTTTTTTCATGTCCACTTTCTGAATGGTGGTGTAGTCAAATATATACTTCGTAGGATCTTCTTTGGTACGGATCCAATTAAACGGATCCACTGCCACTAACTTAATGTGATCTATATCCTCTTTTTGTGTGCGTATACGGATATGTAAAGTCTCTTTATCGTAAGCATAAGCATATTTGCTTTTAGGTTCATGATAGATTGCATGTAAATTCATAGATACCTCCTCATTTCATATGATACGTTTCTACTAGCAAGACGCTCTCTCAAGGAGCACTGTCTCTAATAAGATATGCTCATGTTTTCTCTTGTCTTTCAAAAGTTCTAGGAGTAGATTGATGCCTATCTTCGCCATTTCTTCTCGGGGCTGCTCTACCGTTGTCAGTGATGGATTATAATATTTCGCAATGTCCATGCCATCAAAGCCTACGATGCCTATCTCTTCGCCTATGCAACTTCCATTGTCTAAAATCGCTTTTGCTGCGCCTACCGCCATCGTATCGGATAATGAACAAACAGCTGTAATTTCTTTGTTTTCACGTAGACAAGCTAACGTCTGTTCATAGGCTTCTTTGTAGTTATAATGCCCTTCTATGATGTAGAGACTTTCCTTAGCAATCCCTAAATCCTGTGCTGCCTCTAAGTAGCCCTTCAGTCTCTCACGGCCTACACCTACGTCTTTTTGCTCACCTATTAAAAGCCCGATAGACGTTCTTCCCTTGCCTATTATGTAGCTCATAGCTTCATAGGCATCTTGATAATCATTAATACCTACAGATGAAAAAGAGAGGTTCTTAAAATTGTCTCCCATATTTGAGCACAGCACCACAATCTTACAATCTACCTGTTCAAAACGTTCTTTCGGCACCTGATCAAAGTTTCCTCCTAGATAAATCACACCTTTTAATTTCTTTTCCTTGATGAATGAAATAAGAGAATCAATATCTTCACCTTCATTGTCATCTTGCTGAAAAATCATGGTATATTCGGTCTTTTCGATGGCTTCTCCAATCCGCTTTACCATCTCTGAGAAAAAAGGATTGAATACCCCTTTGACCAATACACCGATATCCTTCGTATGGGTCTGCTTAAGTATACGTGCACTGTTATTCGGTATGTAATTATGCTCCTTGATAATTTCTATGATTCTTTCTCTCGTGTCTTGTTTTACATCTGGATGGTTGTTCATAACTCTTGATACCGTACTAACACCCACCCCTGCAAGTCGTGCGATGTCTTTTATATTCATCTACTCCTCCTAGTATTTTGACTTTTTGGTACCGTTTTATATTTATTGATTTTATTATACTGTATCCCCTTATCAAGTGTAAACTCTTTTTATTCACACCTTGCATTGTATGCTGTTACACACCTATACCATCTATCATCATCTTAACTTCATACCAATAGCGCATACTAACGCAGTATATTTTTTCATTAGTGGCTATACAGTCAATTGATTGATGTATTTTTCAAGCCATATAATGAAACACTAAAATTAAAAGTTTTAACCTATCATAAAGGAGTATTGTATGAAACGTTTATTAACAACTATTGTATTACTTATCACATCACTTAGCTTAACTGCCTGTGGCGGTGGTAGCTATGGCAAGACTGAACCTATAGAGGATGCTGCGCTGCTTGCTCGTATGAATGAAACCATTGCACAGGCTACGACACAGTATTTTGATATAGAGATTCCAACTGATGTGTCTTTTAAACATGAAGCTTTCAAAAGCCTTATCCCATCACCAGAAAATCCTAAGGAGTTCATCCATCATAGCAACATCTTCCAAGCAGCTATGACCACAGACCCTGTAGAAGGTCAGCTCTCTGCTTATGGTGGTGTCTTAAGTCCTGATTCACAGACTATTATGGGACTTATCTTAAATGTCTATAACGAGAAAACCCCACCTCAGTCTCTTAGTGATGAAGAAATTCAAAAAATCGCTACTGATTTCTTAAAAGCCAAAGAACTTGTGGCATCGGAAGAAAAACTTACTTTCCTTGCTACCAATAAAGAAGCAAGTTCAGAGTACGTTAAGATCCTTAACTTCGACAGTGAAACCAATCGTTTTGCAGTAGGTGTCAACTTACAGTTTGGCAAAGTTGTATACTTTGAGTTTGCACCTCTTTCACTTTTTGAACAGCAGTAAATAAAAGAGAGTATAGCACCGCTATACTCTTTTATTTATTGCTGTTTTATTGTATAGTTAATTTAGATTTGTTTAGAGGGGGAAGATATCACATGCAATGTCCAATCTGTCGTACACCACTCCATGGTGAAAAATTCTGTCCTGAATGTGGGCAGGCTATTACTTATGAAGGAATGCCAGCACCACCTATTCAGCGTTCTTATGTACCAACTTATACACCTGTTCCTGATGCCGTTAAGAAGTTCAACTGGGCTGCCTTTACACTGTCCTTTAACATCGCTTGGGGCATCGGTAACAGATGCTACCTGCCTTTACTTTGCCTCATCCCATACTTTAATTTTGTGTGGTGCTTCGTTTGTGGCTTTAAAGGCAACGAATGGGCTTGGAAAAATGGTAACTATAAGCCTGAAGATTTAGAGAAGTTCTTGACCATCCAAAACACTTGGAATCGTGGCGGGATTGCTCAATTTATCTTGTCAGCAATAGGTTTTGTATTTGCCTTGATCATTAACATTTTCTTTTTGGCACTTACACCAGGACTATTTTACTAATATAGGGGGGATTTTCGATGCAATGCTTAAAATGTCAGACTTCACTTAACGGAAGTGAATCTTTTTGTCCGAATTGTGGTGCCTTTATTCAGCAGTTACCAGCTGTTACGTCTGCACCTTCATCATCTACTACCACTTCTACATACTTTGATGGCATGGTGCCTGATGAAATCAAGAAATGGAACTGGGGTGCTTTTATGTTCCAAGGTATTTGGGGAATCGGTAACTATGCTTACTTAGCACTTTTATGTTTTATTCCTATCTTTAATTTTATCTGGATGTTTGTCTGTGGTTTTAAAGGTAATGAATGGGCTTGGAAAAGCGGTAAATTTGCCAATGTGGAAGATTTCTTAGCAACCCAAGACACATGGAACCGTGCCGGTCGTATATGCTTCTTTATCACTTTAGGCATCGTTGCTTTTTATCTTATTATCTTTACATTTATTATTGTATGCATTAGTGCATCTTTTTAAAAAGGAGGTGGCACCCCGCTTGGGGTTGCCACCTCCTTTCGTTAAGCCATTTCTTTTCTTGTTTGTATGACTTTTTGTTGTACATCTTGTGGCGCTTCTTCATAGCGTTCAAAGCTATAAGAAAGCTCGCCTCTACCTTGTGTCATGGAACGTAGGTCTGTGCCATAACGATAAAGCTCTGCCATCGGTACTTCAGCTATGATGACTTGCTTTTTGTTTTTAAGCTCCATGCCTACTAGTCTACCACGGCGTTTCTTCATATCTCCCATGATATCCCCTGTATACTCATCTGGTATTGTAATTTCCACATGTGCGATAGGTTCTAAGATGGTTGGACTCGCTTTGACGATGCCTTCTTTAAAGGCCATAGTCGTTGCCATCTTAAAGGCCATCTCTGATGAATCCACTGGATGATACGACCCATCTAGAAGCACTGCCTTCACACCTACTACTGGATACCCTGCCAAGACCCCTCGTGTCACGCACTCTTCTAAGCCTTTTTCCACTGCTGGGAAATACTGTCTAGGTACAGAACCACCAAATACTTTTTCTTCAAAGACATAAGGAAGCTCTAAGTCGCCTGATGGTTCAAAAGCCATAACTACATCACCGTACTGACCATGCCCGCCAGACTGTTTCTTGTGTTTACCACGTACTTGCATCTTCCCTTTGATGGTCTCACGATAACGCGTGGTGGGCACTTCTAAGCGCACATCTACTTTAAACTTATCTTTTAGCATACTTACAATGGTATCTAGGTGCTGCTCGCCTATGCCATAAATCACGGTCTCTCTCGTTTCTTTGTCGTATTCGGTATAGAAGGTGCGGTCTTCTGCACTGAGCTTACCAAGTGCCTGAGACATCTTCTCTTCATCACCTTTTCCTAGTGGGAAAATTGCTAGTTTAACATAAGGTGTTGGGAAATCCACCGCTTCATAAGTGACGGGGGTATTCTTATCACATAAGGTATCACTGGTATTCACTTCTTTGAGTTTTGCAACGGCACCTATATCCCCTGCTTGAAGTTCATCTACTTCTTCTTGCTCTTTGCCACGTAGCACATACAAGTGGGCAAGTTTTTCTGTATCTTCCGTACGCATATTCATCAAGATGTCATCGCGTTTAACGACACCTGTGCGTACTTTAAACATGGAGAACTTCCCGATAAAAGGGTCTACCATGGTTTTGAAGATGAAAAGCGAAGTAGGCTCAGTGCCTTTACATGGATTCAGCGCTTCTTGTGGTGAAGGGAATGAACGCATCATATTATCCATAAGGGTTCTCACACCGCTACCATCTACTGCACTACCACATAATACAGGTACAATACTACCTTCAAGTACCCCTACCTTTAACGCATTTTCAATCTCTTCTACCGTTATTTCTTCTTCTGCGAAGTATTTTTCCATCAAGGCTTCATCGGTCTCAGCCACTGCCTCTAGAATCATCGTACGTACTTTTTCGATTTCTTCTTCATAACCACTTGGAATCGCACATTCGATGACCTTATCCCCTTCAAAGCGACGCCCCACCATCTTGGCAACATGGATATATCCTACATACTTCTCATCTTCAAACCAAGGCACTTGAAGAGGGGCAATGCTGGTGCCAAACTTTTGTTTACAGTCCTCTAAGAGCTTATCAATATCGACGTTTTGGGCATCCATCTCTGAAATGAAAATCATCTTTGGAACACCTGCTTTTTCAGCTATTTCCCATGCTTTTTCAGTACCTACTTCAATCCCTGATGATGCACGCATCACAATGAGTGCTGCATCTGCCACGCACATGGCTTCTCTCACCCCACCTATAAAGTCAAAGTATCCTGGTGTATCTAATAAATTTATCTTATGATCTTTCCACTCGATAGGAACGAGAGACGTACGGATAGAGATTTTTCTTTTAATTTCTTCTGTATCAAAATCGCTTGTCGTATTGCCGGCTTCTACTTTGCCGCGTCGTGTTGTAGCCCCTGAAATGTATAGCATGGCTTCTGTTAATGTAGTCTTACCACACCCCCCATGCCCAAGTAATGCAATGTTTCTGATTTTACTGGTTTCGTATACTTTCATACTAACTACCTCCTAGGGATAAGATCAATTCTTATATATAATATTTTCCATAAAAGTCATAAAAATTCCTCTTTTTTTAGAAAATATTTATGCTATATGACTAAATATTGTATAAGTCGAATGATAAATATAAATATTTGTCCTTTATTTTATATGCTAGGATTTCGTCAAAAATGCTAAATTTTCAAAGAAAAAAGACATCCTTTCGGATGTCTTTATGCGTATAGAGGGTATTTGCTTACTAATGTTTCAACTCTTGCTTTACAAGTTTCTTTATTACCTTCGAAGTCTTTAAGTGCAAGATAGATGATCTCTGCAATCTCATCCATATCGTCTTCCTTCATACCTCTCGTTGTAACCGCTGGTGTGCCTAGACGAATACCACTTGTTATAAATGGACTTGCTGGGTCAAATGGAATGGTATTTTTATTACATGTGATACCGATCTCATCTAATAAATGCTCTGCTTCTTTACCTGTAACACCCATGCTACGTACATCAACGCACATTAAGTGGTTATCTGTGCCGCTTGAAACAAGGTTTAAGCCTCTGTCCATGAGCCCTTTAGCAAGCATTTTGGCATTGCTTATGATTTGCTTTTGGTACGCTTTAAAGTCATCTTCTAATGCTTCTTTAAAGCTTACAGCTTTGGCTGCGATCACATGCATTAAAGGTCCACCTTGGATACCTGGGAAGATGGCTTTATCAATCTTAGCCGCATGCTCTTCTTTGCATAAAATCATACCACCACGAGGTCCACGTAAAGTCTTATGTGTGGTTGTGGTTACAAAGTCTGCATACGGTACAGGGTTTGAATGAAGCCCTGCTGCCACAAGACCTGCAATATGAGCCATATCTACCATAAGGTAAGCCCCTACTTCATCTGCAATAGCCTTGAACTTTGCAAAATCAATCTCTCTTGCATAAGCACTAGCACCTGCAATAATCATCTTTGGTTTGCCTTCTAAAGCTTTTTCACGTACGATGTCATAATCAATGCATCCTGTCTCAGCACTTACTTCGTAAGAAATAATGTTGTAATGCTTACCTGAGATATTCACTGGACTACCGTGTGTTAAGTGCCCACCATGACTAAGGTTCATCCCCATCACAGTGTCACCTGGTTTAAGTACTGCAAAGAATACTGCTTGGTTTGCCTGAGAACCAGAGTTTGGCTGTACATTGGCGTGGTCTGCACCAAAAAGTTTTTTTGCACGTTCTCTTGCTAAGTCTTCTACTTGGTCTACGACTTCACATCCACCGTAGTAACGCTTGCCTGGATAACCTTCTGCGTATTTATTTGTAAGGGTACTTCCCATAGCTGCCATTACAGCTTCACTTACAAAGTTCTCAGAAGCGATTAGCTCTATTTTTGTTTGTTGTCTGCTTGTTTCTTCTTGTATAAGTTCAGCGATTTCTTCGTCTACTTGTTTAAGAACTTCCATTGTATACATTGTTAACACCTACTTTCATTTCTTTAAGTTTATCATAATACACTTACACTTGTTTGTATAGTATTTTCGAATATTTTTGACTATTCTTTTTTAAATATTCGGAATTACTTATTTAAGTAAGCTTCATACCCTTTACGTAATGCTTGCTTATTCATTTCAATGGTGTGCTTTGGTACGGTGATTTCGATGATTTTTTCCCATTCTTCTAAAGCGTCTCCCACATAAGCTGCATAAGCACCTATCATGATAATGTTCACTACACGCACACTGCCTAGCTCATTGGCAATGCTTAGCGCATCGATGAGGCAAGTATCTTTTGCGACTGCTTTTAATTCTTCCTCTACATTGGCTGGGTAGTCACAGTCTTTCATAACGACTGGCATCGGATCGATACGTTGTGTATTGACAATCAATACCCCATCTTCTTTAAGGTAGTGACTATAGCGAAGTGCTTCTAACTTTTCGAATGCAAAGATAATATCTGCTTCACCGACTTCTACAAGTGGTGAATACACCTTCTCACCATAGCGTACTTGCATCACAACGCTTCCGCCTCTTTGTGCCATACCATGTACTTCACTCATCTTGACATCATGGCCTTTTGACATGGCATAGTTTCCAATAATGCGACCTGTCAAAAGTGTTCCTTGTCCACCTACCCCTACGATCAGTATATTTTTAGTCATTTTAGTTACCTCCTTTAGCAATGGCATGCTTTGGACAAATAGATTGGCATAAGCCACAGCCTGCACATAATGCTTCATTGATTGCCGCATGTCCTTCTTCTTTTACAATGGCAGGACAGCCTAATTTACTACAAAGTCCACAGTTTGAACACGCATCATCATCTACTTTTAGGGTTGCCCACTTCTCTTTAATGAGTAGTTTACATGGTGCTTTCGTAATGATAACAGATGGTTCTTTTCTAGCAGTTTCTTCTTTAAGTGCCTTCTCCACTGCTTTCATATCATATGCATCCACTGTTACCACATGCTGTACCCCTACTGCTTTACAAAGGGTTGGGATGTCTACACATGCTGTGATTTCCCCTTTTAAAGTCTTTCCTGTAGCTGGGTGATTTTGATGCCCTGTCATACCTGTGGTCGAGTTATCTGCAATGATCACTGTTGAAATCCCTTGATTATACACCACGTTCATTAGTCCGGTGACACCTGAGTGCATAAATGTAGAGTCACCGATAATCGCTACTGTATTCCCCATCTCTTCTTGGCCACGTGCTTTCTCAAAGCCATGGCTCATACCGATACTTGCGCCCATACAGACACAGGCATCCATCGCCCCATGTGGCTTTGATGAACCAAGTGTATAACATCCGATATCACCTAGTACGCGGTATTTATGCTTAGTAAGCATGGTATATACACTACGGTGTGGACATCCTGGACATAAAACCGGTGGACGTACTGGTAGTTGCTTTGGTGCACGCACTTCTTGCTGGATACCACCTATTTGCTTACGAATATGAGCTACTGTGATTTCCCCTTGTCTTCCGAAAAGTGTTTTGCCTGTGGCTTCTATGCCCATTGCTCTTACTTGCTCTTCAATGACAGGCTCTAACTCTTCTACTATGTATAAGGTATCTACTTTACTTGCAAAGTCTTGGATAATTTCTTTTGGTAGTGGATTCACCATATCAAGCTTTAGGATATTGGCTTCAATGCCACTTTCTTTTACATACTGGTAGCATACACCACTGGTAATAATCCCTACTTTACTGCCTACATTTTCTTCTTTGTATAAGCCTAATGTAGCGATATCTTTCGCAAGCTTTTCCATACGTTTTTCTACGACGATATGACGTGGCTTTGCGTTACCAGGTGTCATGACATACTTAGGAATATTCTTTTCATAAGGCTTTAAAGTAAAGTCTTTCTTTTCTCCTAGTTCTACGATACTTTGTGAGTGAGAAACACGCGTCGTTAAGCGTATAATGACTGGTGTATCATAAGCTTCACTAAGTTCCATCCCTTGAATGACGAAACGTCTGCACTCTTCACTGTCTGCGGGTTCCAGTACAGGTACATTGGCTGCACGTGCAATCATACGTGTGTCTTGCTCGTTTTGAGAACTATGCATTCCTGGATCATCTGCTACAAAAACAACTAACCCTGCATTCACCCCTGTATACGCTACCGTGAAAAGTGGATCTGCTGCTACGTTTAGCCCCACATGCTTCATGGCTACAACTGAGCGCGCACCACCTATGGCACTTCCTATTGCTACTTCCATTGCTACTTTTTCATTTGGTGCCCATTCTGCATAGATATCATCGTATTTAGCGATAAATTCTGTAATTTCTGTACTCGGTGTCCCTGGGTAAGCAGATGACACAGTGGCACCTGATTCATAGATCCCTCTTGCAAGAGCTTCATTTCCAAGCATTAATTTTTTCATATTATCCCCCTTTTTTGTTTGTTTTATATTCTTTTTTGAATTGTTACTTAATATTAACATCATTATTCTGGACTTTTCAAGTATTTCCAAACATTTTTATGCTTTTCTCCTGTAATCCTTTCCTTTGCCTTTACATCCTACTTTCATGACTGTATACTTATGTTAAATATTCTTATGACTTACGAGGAGCGCTATGAACGAAAATTTGCTATCAGAATCTATACTTTTTTTTGCTGTTCGTGTAGGTGAAATCATGCTCAAAAGCGGTGCTGAAACGTATCGTGTGGAAGATACCATTACACGACTCTTATCTTTTCATGGTTTTTCCCATGTGGATACATTCGTAACACCTACTGTCATTATGGCAACCATCAAAGGAGAAGGCTCTCCTTCATGTTCCACTTTACGTCGTATCAAAAACCGGAGTACACGTCTTGATAAAATCGAATATATGAATCAGCTTTCGAGAGATTATGTGACAGGTACTCTTTCTTTAGCGGAAGCTACCGCCGCTTTAGATGCAATCGAGCGCACACCTGCCTATCCAAAACACTGGGTAGTCTTAGCAACTGGCTTAAGCTCTGGCTTTTTCTGCCTGATGTTTCAAGGGATGGTTCTGGAATTTCTCATTGCTTTCTTTACAGGCGTAACCATTGCCTATTTGCAGTTCAACTTACGTGCTAAAGAAATCGTTAATTACTTTATACTCTTTATCGTTTCTTTGGTGATTGGCGGGGTCGTCACTTTAACAACACTTTTTGCCCCTGATCTACTGAATAGTGAAGCCATTGTCATTGGCTGCATCATGTCCCTCGTACCTGGGGTTGCTTTTACCAATGCCATTCGTGATACCATTGGTGACGAATTACTTTCTGGTATTTCCCGTGGGGTAGAAGCTTTATTCATCG
>JBOGBZ010000186.1:0-6426 GCA_051656485.1 Cellulosilyticaceae bacterium | reverse complement strand
ATCTCTTCTCCCTTAACCATTTCTCCTTCTACAAGGTGTGCTTGAAGCACTTTTTCTGTTAATGTCAATCCCATCCTCAAACCTCCTATATTTGAATTTATATAAAATATTATACACAATTATAAATTATTAATCCATCTCTATTTTGTACAAGCAATTTCTTTTTCTGTTTCTTTATTTAATTCATAGTGTGCAATTAAGTCTTCTAATTCCTTATCTGTAATCACTGTCACACGACCTTCATCGTATTCTTTATCTACCCAATCTTTTAAGAAAAGACAGATCGCATCATTTTTGTCTACTTGCTTATACTGTGGTACATCTGGATTGCTATTAAGCCAATGTGCAATGCCTGCAAGCCCTGATGTATTGCTAATCGCTACCCTTGGTGGGCGATTTAAGAATTTCTCTGTATCGAAGACATTGTAAATC
Organism: Cellulosilyticaceae bacterium; assembly: GCA_051656485.1. GTDB lineage: Bacteria > Bacillota > Clostridia > Lachnospirales > Cellulosilyticaceae > JBOFDK01. Next base: position 5,994 of record JBOGBZ010000186.1, on the reverse strand, counting down.
TCTTCATTTTTCATCAAGCCATCTGCATGAATCCCTGCACGGGTTACATTAAAATTCTTGCCTACGAATGGGGTACGTGATGGTATATGCTCACCAAGTTCTCTTTCGTAATACTCTGCAAGCTCTGTAATAACTGTGGTATCCATGCCATCTAATGTGCCTTTAAGCTGTGCATACTCAAAAATCATTGCTTCAAGTGGTGTATTCCCCGTTCTTTCACCGATGCCGAAAAGTGAGCAGTTGACGGCGCTACATCCATAGAGCCACGCTGTCGTAGAGTTAGGTACTGCACGATAGAAGTCATTATGGCCATGCCACTCGAGGAGTTCATGAGGCACTCCTGCATCTTTATGCAAGTTGTAGATAATACCAGGCACGCTTCTAGGAATCATTGCCCCTGGATAATTCACCCCATAGCCCATCGTATCGCATGCACGGATCTTAACTGGGATATCTGCTTCTTTCATAAGCTTCATCAATTCTCTTGCAAAAGGAATGACAAAGTGGAATATATCTGCTCTTGTGATGTCTTCAAAGTGGCATCTTGGTTTAATGCCTGCTTCGATACATTGTTTGACGATGCCTAGGTAGTGATCGATGGCCTGTGAACGCTTCATATGCAACTTATGGAAGATATGATAGTCAGAGCAGCTTACTAAAATCCCCGTCTCTTTAATGCCCATATCTTTCGCTAATTGAAAATCTGACTTAGAAGCACGAATCCATGAAGTAATCTCTGGGAATTCATAGCCAAGCTCCATACATTCACGTACTGCTCTTCGATCTTGCTCACTATATAAGAAGAATTCTGTCTGTCTGATAATCCCCTTTGGCCCACCTAGACGGTTAAGCATCTTATAAATGGTTACAATTTGTTCCGTTGTATAAGGTTCACGTGATTGCTGTCCATCTCTAAATGTCGTATCTGTGATCCAAATATCAGCTGGCATATTAATAGGTACATGCACATTATTGAAGGCTACTTTCGGTATTTCGTCATAAGGGTAAAATTCCCTATACATATTCGGTGTCGAAACTTCCTTTAATTCATATCTACATTCTGGCATTTCCAACAGGTTTGAGCGCTTATCTAATTCAAACATTATTTTTCCTCCTTTTAAAAATGATTTTTTAGTCTTTGCAAAAATTAATTTTCCGAAAATTATTATAAGTATAATTGTATACAATCATATTTTGTATGTCAATATAATTATATAATTATTTATAATATTTAATTATATGCATCATATACTTAATATAAATTCTTTGTTTATAAGGAGGTTCTCTATGAAACTTTTTACACCTGAACAAATGAATCACCAAGATCTTGATAGCGGCTTTATTGCCCACACTACTCGCTCATCTCACACTTATTCCGAACAATCCTGTACCGATACTGATTTTCTTATTCTCTTACTCTTAGCCGTACTCATTTTTTTTGATACGCCTCCAACGGCACTCGCGCCATCTCCTACATAAGAACCACCACGAAAAAACTTTTTTTCCATTTTTTGTAACACTTCATTCTCGGTTTCATATACTATTATCAGATACTTAGGGTATCATCAAATGAAATTTTTCAGGATGTAACACTTCATTTTTTATGATCGATATCTAATAACCAGGAGGTTTTATATATGAAACAAAATTGTGAACTTTTTGCATGTGGCGATAGCTGTACTTGGATTGTACTTCTCGTAGGTGCTTACTTCTTCTTAAGCAACGGTTGTCTAGGAAATATATTTGATCAATGTGATAATAGCATCATCTGGATTATCATTCTTTTCTTCGTACTTTACATGTTCAATCAAAATAACGCAGGTTGTGGTTGCGGCTGCTAATCCTATGCTATACAAAAAGTGGTACCCCCAAGGGCACCACTTTTTTCATTTTCTTCTTCTTTTCAACCTTTTTTATCTCCTTTAATTTTTTCTATTTTTAGTAACACATTCCATTTTATAACATATATTATAGTAGATACTTAGGTATCACACAAAAACAAACTTAAACTCAAGCAATAACTTACTTTGAATGTTACTACACTTTATATTATAAACTCGTATTATTAGGAGGTTTTCTTTTATGAAAAATTGTAATGAACTTTTTGCATGTGGCGACAACTGTACTTGGATCGTACTTCTTGTAGGTGCTTACTTCTTCTTAAGCAACGGTTGTATTGGAAATATATTTGATCAATGCGATAATAGCATTATCTGGATCATCGTTCTTTTCTTCTTCCTTTATATGTACAATCAAAACAACGGTGGCTGCTGCTAATACGCACAAAAGACCTTGTAACGTCATGTTACAAGGTCTTTACTTTTTCTTCTACAAAACAGGCATTTTCTTAGCTTGCTCATGGTCTATTGATACAACCCTTTCGCATAAAGTATTAATAAGCCTTTATTGAAAGGAGTGCTAAGATGCCTTCTTATCAAACAAACCCCTTAGACCAAGAGGTTAATACTGAATTTATGCGTGTATGTAAATGTGTCATTCCTTATTTAGACAGAAACGTTCAAAAGAACGTAGCCGTAGGGCTTAAGTTCTTAGAACTTGTCAATACAATCAATGCTTTTTCCGATCCACTTCATGTAAGCGATTCTCTTTCACTTTCCAGGCAAGATCGCTGGGAAGAAGACTTACTTGTCAACGTTCGCTCCAATCTTTCCCCCGAAAAAGCCTACCTTATAGATGCAATCTTAAAACTTCAAGAAATGAAAAAAATCCTTAATGTAAAAGAAGGAATGGATTCTTTTTCCCCAAGCTTTCCTACTGTAGAGCCGACGCCTACTGATATCCCACCTGTTTTTGATGCTTTCCAGCCCTTCGACCGTACACAAAAACAATCTCAAAAGCAATCTCATCAGAAACAGCAGGCTCAGCGCCCTACGCAACCTACTGGAAATACCACTCAAAGTGGGCCTTCGCCTGCTAACATTATGCAGATGCTTTCACCTTTACTTGATGAGAATCAAAAGCAGCTTTTTAATGTCTTTGCTAGTATGATGAATCCCCCATCTTCATAAACCAAGGAGGTATACTATGTCTTTTTACGATCATCCTGCCTTTAATGGCATCGATAAAAATTTCCTCATCCAAATGGACCGTACCATGAAAGCTGCGGCACATAGCAATGACTCTTCAGCCATCTTAGCTGCTATTATGGGTATTCAAACTGCTGCCAAACAATACAACGTGGTCCTTACCCCTGATCGTCAGCAAGCACTCATCCTTCATCTTCGCAACAATCTACCGCTTGCTAAACGTTCACAATTCGATGCTTTCGTTTCACTGATTCAATCCAGAATGTAAAGCTATAAAAAAAAGACATCCGCTTCACTTAGGATGTCTTTCTTTTATAGCTTGATTATTTTGCTACGATATTAACGATACGTCCTGGTACGTAGACTTCTTTGACGATTTGCTTGCCTTCTAGTCTAGCAGCTGCAACCGCTCTTGCTTTTTCAAGCACTACTGCTTCTTCTTCGTTTGCTGAAACAGTTAGTTTACCAGCCATTTTGCCGCTTACTTGAACTACGATTTGTAGTTCGTCTTCTACCATTTTGCTTTCATCGTATGTTGGCCATGCTTGCTCAAATACGCTTGCAGTTTCACCTGTCATTGACCAAAGTTCTTCACTGATGTGTGGTGTAAATGGTGCTAGAAGTACGATGATTGTCTTGATTGTTTCAAGGTCGATACCACCATCTTTTCTTTGGATGTCGATGAATTTATTTGTGTATTCCATGAAACCACTTACAACTGTATTAAGGTTGAAGTTTTCCATACGTGTTGTGATGTCGTAGATCATCTTATGACGCATACGTTCCATTTCTTTTGTCGCTTCTACAACTGTATTTTCACTGATAAGTTTCCATACTTTGTTTAAGAAACGGTATACCCCTTCAATACCTCTATCATCCCACTCACTATCAAGCTCTGGTGGCCCGATGAAAAGTTCGTACATACGAAGTGAGTCACATCCGTACTTCTCTACAAGTTCATCTGGTGATACAACGTTGCCTTTTGATTTACTCATCTTCGCACCGTCTTTGGTTACCATCCCTTGGTTGAAGAGACGCTTGAATGGCTCTTCAAATGATACTACCCCGATGTCATGTAAGAACTTCGTATAGAAACGTGCGTAAAGAAGGTGAAGAACAGCATGCTCGATCCCTCCAACGTACATATCTACTGGAAGCCATTTTTCCATGTCTTCTTTGCTGATAAGTTCATTGTGGTTGTGTGGGTTTGGATAACGAAGGAAGTACCATGATGATCCAGCCCATTGTGGCATTGTATTTGTCTCACGCTTAGCAGGACCTCCACACTTTGGACAAGTTGTGTTTACCCACTCTTCAATAGCAGCAAGTGGCGACTCACCTGTACCTGTAGGCTCATAGCTTTCTACATCTGGAAGTGTGATAGGAAGATCGCTTTCTTTAACCCCTACTACGCCACAGCAGTCACAGTGTACCACTGGAATTGGCTCTCCCCAGTAACGTTGACGTGAGAATACCCAGTCACGAAGTTTGTAGTTCGTTGTTTTCTTACCAATATTTTTTGATTCAAGGTACTCTGGAATCTTTACTTTTGCTTCTGAAGACTTCATACCATCGAACTCACCTGAATTCACCATGATACCTTCTTCTGTGTATGCTTCTGTAAGTGCTTCCACTTCACCTGTTTTTGAGATAACTTGGATAATTGGTAAGTCGAACTTTGTAGCGAATGCAAAGTCACGCTCATCATGTGCTGGTACACACATAATCGCGCCTGTACCATAATCTGCAAGTACATAATCAGAGATCCAGATAGGTACAAGTGCACCATTAAGTGGATTCACTGCGTAGCGACCTAAGAATACACCAGTCTTTTCTTTATCTGCCATACGATCTACAGATGACTTTGTAGATGCATCAAATACATACTTCTCTACTTCTGCTTTTTGCTCTTCTGTAGCAAGTTCAAGTACCATCTCATGCTCTGGTGCTAACACCATGAAAGATGCACCGTAAAGTGTATCTGGGCGTGTAGTGAAGACTTTAATCGCCTTATCCATACCTTCTACTGTGAAGTCAATCTCTGCACCGTAGCTTTTACCGATCCAGTCTGCTTGCATTTTCTTTACTTTTTCTGGCCACTCAAGACCATCTAAGTCGTTAAGAAGTCTTTCAGCGTATGCTGTAATCTTAAGCATCCATTGACGAAGGTTTTTCTTTGTTACAGTAGAACCACAACGCTCACAACCACCGTCTTTTACTTCTTCGTTTGCAAGACCTGTCTTACATGATGGACACCAGTTGATTGGCATTTCTTTTTCGTAAGCTAAGCCGTTTTCAAACATTTTTAGGAAGATCCATTGTGTCCACTTGTAGTAGTTTGGATCTGTGGTATTCACTTCTTTATCCCAATCGTATATCGCACTGATTTCTTGAAGCTGACGCTTGAAGTTGCCTACGTTTTCTGCTGTAGCAATCGCTGGGTGAACTTTCTTAGAGATCGCATAGTTCTCTGCTGGAAGACCGAATGCATCCCATCCCATTGGATGAAGTACATGGTAGCCATGAAGCATTTGGTAACGGCTCCATACATCTGATAAGACATAACCTCTCCAGTGACCTACATGAAGCCCATTGCCTGATGGATATGGGAACATATCGAGACAGTAATAATTTTTCTTTCCTTCTGCTGGCACATTGACAGGGTTTTCTGCCCAATGCTTACGCCACTTGTTTTCAACTTCCATTGCATTATATTGCATAGTTGATTCCTCCTCGTATTTTTATAAGTGTAAAAAATAAAAAAGTCCTCCGCCTCTAAATAATTTAGAGACGAAAGACATTGTTTCGTGGTACCACTCTAATTCAACTATTTACATAAATAGTTGCACTCGATTTTTTCTATAACGGGAATACCCGCCTGGCCTACTCTACGTTCAGCTAGGAAACTCCACGACGAGTTCATATACCTACTTTGCTACTTCACACC
>JBOGBZ010000185.1:0-3192 GCA_051656485.1 Cellulosilyticaceae bacterium | reverse complement strand
AGATAGGTGAGGTCGGCGGTAGAAGTAGGCTGTGGTTTAAGAATGAGATAAAGAAGTGAGCAAAAAACTGCTCCAGTGCCAAGGCCTAGGAGAAGGGCGAAGCACCATTCTTTTTTCGAAAGTATATCTTGCGTATGAGCATTCATAAGTATGATCCTTTGCATAAAAATAAAATAAATGGGCAAATAAATGCCTATATGTATATCGACATAACCGTTGTAAATAAAAGTAATATTTTATTTAAACTTAAAACATGATAAACTAGAATAAAATGTTTTGAAAAAGGGGGGCAATACATGAGACTATTTATTGATGCCGATGCATGCCCTGTAGTGGACATTGCTTTGCACGTCGCTAAAAAATACGGTATAGCGATGGTAATTGTGTGTGATACGTCACATTTTATTGAACGACTAGGTGCGGAGACTTTTGTGGTACAAAAGGGAATGGACGCAGTTGATTTTGTCATTGCCAATAAAGTGCAACGCGGGGACGTCGTTATCACACAAGACTACGGCTTAGCAGCGATGATTTTAGCGAAGAAAGCCCATGTAATCAATCAAAATGGCTTTATCTATACGGATGCGAATATCGAACAATTACTCTTTAGAAGACATGTAGCAAAAGTAGCTAGAAAGTCAGGTGCAAGGCTTAAAGGTCCTAAAAAACGTAAAGAAGAAGATAATAAGGAGTTTAAAGAAAGCTTGAGTAGATTATGCGAGCGCTTATTATTAGAGGAAAATAAAGGAGGCAACTAAGAATGCAGACATTTTTTAGTCAAAATAGAGAACGTCTAGGGGAACGCCTAGAGGACCAGAGTATGGTGGTTTTATTTTCAGGGAAGGCACCAAAGAAAAGTGCAGATGAGTACTATGCTTTCACACCCAATCGCAATTTCTATTATATGACAGGTGTGGATGAAGAAGAAATCATGATGATCCTTACGAAGGTGCAAGGGGAAGTGAAGGCAGAGCTCTTGATCAAAGAAAGTGACCCTGTAGAGGAGAAGTGGGTAGGAAAGACTATTAATAAAGAAGAAGCGATCGAAGTTTCAGGCATTTCAACGATTCACTTTGTAGCGCAGTTTCAGCAAGTTATACATAGAGCCATCGTCAGACAAGAGATAGAGCACGTGTATTTCGACCTAGAGCGTGGGTGCTTTGAGGAGGAACTTACACAGGAGCAGACTTTTGCGCGTGTATGCCAAGAAAAGTATCCTTATATCATCTTAAAAAATGCTTTTCCAATCATCGAGAAATTACGTGTGATTAAATCAGATTATGAAATTCAGCAATTAAGACAAGCGATTGCTGTGACTGATGAAGGCATACAAGCATTAATGAAACATGCAAAAAGTGGCATGATGGAGTATGCTTTAGAAGCGCATTTTGATTTTGTATTGAAGACGCATGGTATTAAAGACTATGCTTTCAAGACCATCGCAGCTTCAGGAAGTAATGCCACGGTGCTACATTATGAAGCGAATAATAGTGAGATACCAAAAGATAGTCTCATACTTTTTGATTTAGGTGCACAATATAAATACTATAATGCCGATATTAGTCGTACGATTCCAGCAGGTGGTAAATTTACAGAACGACAAAAGCTTTTTTATCAAATCGTATTACGTGCACAACTTGAAGTCATCCAAGCTATCAAACCAGGGGTACCATTCAGTCGCTTAAACGAGATTGTAAAGGAGATTTACCTCGAAGAGTTACAGAAGCTTGGTATGGCAGAAAAGATGGAAGATGTATTTAAGTACTACTACCATGGTGTAGGTCATTTCTTAGGACTCGATACCCATGATGTAGGTAAAGGGAATGTGACGCTAGAGCCGGGCATGGTGCTTACAGTCGAGCCAGGCATTTATGTAGAAGAGGAAGCCATAGGGATTCGTATAGAAGATGATGTCCTCGTGACAGAGGATGGCTGTGAAGTGCTTTCTAAGGCAATCATCAAGACGGTAGAAGAGATAGAAGCCTTCATGAAGTAAGCTAAATAAAAAATATTTCTTTACCTTGATACAAAGTAGTGATACGATAAATGAGCAAAAAAGTTGCCAAAACAAACCTTAATGCATACTAATAGAGTAGGATAGTCTACATGACATTTAAGAAGGAGACGGCGTATGATGAATAAATGGTTTAACGAAGGTATAAATTACGAACAATTTTTAGATTTAAATACAGCAGAAAATAAAGAGCAAGGAACAATCAAAAGAGAGACGATGATTTTGTCTACTGAGACGAAAGAGCAGATAGAGGCTTTAGAAGAAGCGCATATTGTGGCGTTTGTGGAGCCTGATTGTCTAGATGGAATGGTAGTCCTTCCTTACTTAGAAAAAATTCAGGAACTTAACCCAAAGGTAAGCTATACGATTATTCCAAGAAAAGAAGAAGGCATTACAACGACGCCAACTTTTGTATTTTATAATAAAAACGAAGAGCAAATAGAGAAAATAGAAAGCTATCCAGAGAAGTTTAAGAAAAGACTTAAAGGATTAGATAAAGAAGATACCATCGAGCTTGAGACACGCTATCGCAGAGGGTATTATAACAATGAGATTATAAGCGGTATTTTAAGCGCATTAAGTGCATAGATATACCAAAGTAAAGGGACCACTTCATGAAGAAGTGGTCCCTTTACGTTATGAAAGTATTATTGAACGGTAGCAAGGATGACTTCGGGCTCTAGAAGAAGGGTAGTAGATGTAGGAAGCGCCACTTCTTTAGCTAGAATTTTTGCACCACGATTAAGTGCACCAACGTCAATGCTTACTGCTTCAGGAAGGTCTTGGATAGGGCCTACTACTGGTACTTTAGGGATGAATTTTTCTAGGATGAGTTTTTTGCTATTTAAAAACTCAAGACCTTGGTAAGCGACAGGGATTTGCATTTTGATGATTTCATCGTCTTTTACATATTGGAAATCCACATGAAGGAACTGTGTATGTAAACGGTCAGTTTGATACTCTCTAAGGATGCATTCGTGTTGTGTACCTTCATAGTCTAAGAAGAAGGTGGTAGTGTTTTGGGCGTTATCAATAATTCGTTGAAGGTCCTTTACTTGAATTTGGATCGGTAGAGATTCTTTAAGAGATTGTCCATACATAATGCCTGGGACAATGCCTTTTCGGCGAAGGCTACCTAAGCTTTGGCTTAATTTTCGTGCGGTAATCTGAATGGTTTC
>JBOGBZ010000184.1:0-2994 GCA_051656485.1 Cellulosilyticaceae bacterium | reverse complement strand
TTCTTTATACTTCCTTAGCCACATCTGTTCAACCTCTTCTTCACTACAACACTTATACATAAATGTTTTCCATTGATTGATATAAACATTTTGTACACTTTCACTACTCGCAAGTACTACATCTAAATTGTAAAATACGCCTTCTTTTTCAAGTGCATCATAAATAACTTTATAAAAATTTTTCTTATCCTCATTAGTAACCAAATGGTGCAATGCCAAAGACGAAATAACTAAATCATATTTCTCCTTAAATACATATGTATAGAAGTCTGCCTCAACATAGTCTATTCCTATGTATCCCTTCAATTTACTTTTAGCCATCTCAAGCATATTAGCTGAAAAGTCTAAGCAGGTTATCTTAGCATTGGGAAATTTATCCTTAACAGCCTTTGCAATGGTACCTGTACCTGCACCTAGGTCTATTACCTTTATCTCATCTTTCTCACCAAAAGGCAATACTGCAATCATAGCTTCTATCATCTCTTCATAATATGGAATAATTCTTTTAATAATGTCATCAAATTCTTTTGCCTCTTCTTCAAAATGCATCCTTACCTTATCCATTTGCTCAGCCTCCTGCCCCATGCTATATCCAAATAAATAATCAATGCTCACCTCAAATACACTTGCTATTAGAGGTATTAATGTTATATCAGGATAAGCTATATTATTTTCCCACTTAGATACTGCCGCTGTTGATACGCCCACTTCTAAGCCTAACTGCTCCCCTGTCATACCCCTTTTCTTTCTTAGTTCTTTAATACTCTGGCCTATCGGCGTCCCCCTCACAGCACTCAACTCCTTTGTATATTAAGTATACTTCTTCATATATTGATTAGCAATGGATGTGTAGTTAAATATCTTCCACTTCTTAAACCTACAGTTAATTTATTTCTTGAAACAAAAAATCCACGAGATACTCTATAACAAAAGTATCTCGTGGATTTTAACCATGGTGATGAGTGGAATCAAACCCCTGTCATTTTGCTTCTCCTATTTTATTATAACTTCACATTAGGATTAATATATCTTTTCCTACCTGATGTTTTCCCTTTGTAATCAATCGCCCTCTTTGGGCAGCTTTGAATGCATGCCACGCATACTTCACAGTGGTGTTGCCATTCAGGTTTGCCTTTTATCATTTTGATATTATTTACGGAGCATCTTTTAGCACATAGACCGCACCCTATACATTGATCAGATACAGTGTAGTGTTTATCACTCTCAGGAAACTCTGTGATCTGTTTATAAAATAAATCCGAAAGTATACAGTCAATCATGATTTTACTTTTTTCGCATTTACGTATTGCTTTGTCTTTTGTATACGCCGCTATTTTTAGGACCTTTTGTTTTTCTTTTTGGAAGAGTTTCTGCTGTTTTTCTTCATTAAAGGCACCATAGCCCATGATATAGTTGCCTGGCATCGTAATGCTATAACCTGCTGCTAATTGTAGTTTTCTTTCAGCAAGTATACCTTCACACTGCTTCAATGCCTTTCCAGGAAGTCCTCCACAGTTTGCTATCATATAAATATAAGTTTGGTCATCTACCTTTAACTTTTTTAAGAACTCCACAGCAACCAATGGTAGTCCCCACATATACACTGGAACCACAATACCTACTTGTACTCGCCTCAATCATCTCCCCTTTGTAATCCATAATCTTATGCACACTACTTCCTTCTAATGCATGACTCAAATCTTCTGCAATTTGTAAGCTATTCGCCGTCCCTGTAAAATAATAAATTTTATGACTCATAACTTTCTCCCTTCCTATTCACACCCTTACATTCCCTACATTTTTTATCTAAAAAGGCCTCGACATCTTTTTAAAATGTCGAGGCTGTGTGTTGTCATTATTCTTTTTATAAAAGTGGATTATTTCTTTGTAATATAACCTTCTTCTTTAAGAAGCTCTGCGATAAGCACTGCGCCGCCTGCTGCGCCTCTTACTGTGTTGTGTGAAAGACCTACGAATTTGAAGTCGTATACGCTGTCTTCACGAAGGCGTCCTACTGAGATACCCATGCCGTTTTCGATGTCACGGTCTAGTTTTGTTTGTGGACGGTTATCTTCTTCGAAGTATGTGATGAATTGTGCTGGTGCACTTGGAAGGTTCATTGTTTGTGGTTTACCAGCGTAGTTTTTCCATGCTTCTAAGATTTGCTCTTTTGATGGTTTGTTTTTGAATTTAACGAATACTGTCGCTAAGTGTCCGTCTGTTACTGGTACACGGATACATTGTGTTGTGATCACTGGTGATTGTGCTTTTACGATTTTGCCATCTTCTACTGTACCCCAGATACGTAGTGGCTCTTGCTCGCTCTTTTCTTCTTCGCCGCCGATGAATGGGATCACGTTATCGATCATTTCTGGCCAGTCTGTGAAGTTCTTGCCTGCACCTGAGATTGCTTGGTAAGTACATGCTACCACTTCTGTTGGTTCAAACTCAAGAAGTGCTGAAAGCATTGGTACGTAGCTTTGGATTGAACAGTTTGGCTTAACTGCGATAAATCCTTTTGTTGTCCCTAAGCGTTTTCTTTGTGCTTCGATTACTTCTAGGTGTGCATCATTAATTTCTGGCACGACCATTGGTACGTCTTCTGTCCAACGATGTGCAGAGTTGTTTGATACCACTGGTACTTCTGCTTTTGCGTATGCTTCTTCTAAAGCTTTGATTTCGTCTTTTTTCATATCTACTGCACAGAATACGAAGTCTACGTCTTTTGCTACTGTTTCTACTTCTGCTGCATCAAGTACCATGATATTTTTCACTGCTTCTGGAATAGGCTGTGCCATTTTCCATCTGTTTGCTACTGCTTCTTCGTATGTCTTGCCAGCTGAGTTTTTGCTTGCTGCAATCACTTTCACTTCAAAATATGGATGGTTGTCAAGTAACATAACAAAACGTTGACCTACCATTCCTGTACCACCAACGATTCCTACTCTTAATTTATCACTCATTGCTAAATCACCTTTCCCTCTCTAACGGTTT
>JBOGBZ010000183.1:0-23368 GCA_051656485.1 Cellulosilyticaceae bacterium | reverse complement strand
AATAACTTTCGCCATCTTCATACCGTACTCAATCGATTCATCTAGTTTAAATAAAAACTCTGGTGTGTTACGAAGATTAACGCGTCTTGCTACTTCTTTACGAATATAACCTGCTGCCGCTTGAAGACCTAATAAAACGCCTTCTTTTTTATTCTCTTGTAAAACACTAATAAAAACTTTTGCTGTTTTAAGATCTGTGGTTGTTTCTACATCTACAATACTGATCATCGCTTCAGATACACGTGGGTCTTTAATCTCTGTACGAACGATCTCAGAAATTTCTTTACGAATTGCTTCGTTAATTCTTACAATACGTTGATTTGCCATTATGCCACTTCCTATCTTGGGATCTCTTCCATAATGAAAGCTTCTACTGTGTCGCCTTCTTTAAGGTCGTTGAATCTTTCAAACATAACACCACATTCGTAACCTGTGTTTACTTCTTTAGCATCATCTTTGAAACGTTTAAGAGATGTTAATTTTCCTTCGTATACAACGATACCGTCACGAACGATACGTACCCCTGCGTTACGTGCCATTTTACCATCTAGTATATATGCACCTGCTACAGTACCAACACCTGATACTTTGAATGTTTGGCGTACTTCTGCATGGCCGATTACTTTTTCTACGAATTCAGGATCTAACATACCTTTCATAGCTGCTTCGATATCTTCGATAGCACTGTAGATAACACGGTATAGACGTACATCTACTTTTTCACGGTCTGCTGCTGCTTTTGTAGCTGGGTCTGGTCTTACGTTGAAACCGATGATGATAGCGCCTGATGCTGATGCTAACATAACGTCTGACTCTGTTACAGCACCTACTGCACCATGAATAATGCGGATACGTACTTCTTCGTTTGATAAACGCTCTAAACTTTGACGTACTGCTTGTACAGATCCTTGAACGTCTGCTTTAACAACAATGTTAAGCTCTTTTACTTTACCTTCTTGGATTTGAGTGAAGAGGTCATCTAGAGAAACTTTTTGTGATGCTTGGATAAGACTTTCTCTACCTTGTGCTTTTACTTTATCTGCAACTTGTCTTGCTTGTTTATCACTGTTTGCCACATAGAACATATCACCTGCTGATGGTACTTCTGATAAACCAAGAATTTCTACTGGTGTAGAAGGTGTTGCTTTTTTTACTTGACGACCTTTGTCATCTACCATTGCACGAATACGTCCATAAGCTGAACCTGCTACGATTGGATCACCTATTTTAAGTGTACCACTTTGTACAAGTACAGTCGCTACTGGACCACGGCCTTTATCAAGTTCTGCTTCTACGATTGTACCACGTGCTTTACGGCTTGGGTTTGCACGGTAATCGTTAACTTCTGCTACAAGAAGAATCATTTCAAGTAGGTTGTCGATACCTTCTCTCATTTTTGCTGATACTGGTACACAGATTGTGTCTCCACCCCAGTCTTCTACAAGAAGACCTTGGTCTGCTAATTCTTGTTTTACGCGGTCAGGGTTTGCACCTGGTTTATCCATTTTATTGATTGCTACGATAATTTGAACGTTTGCTGCACGTGCATGGTTGATCGCTTCAATTGTCTGTGGCATAACACCATCATCTGCTGCAACGACAAGAATTGCAATATCTGTAACTTGTGCACCACGCATACGCATCGCTGTGAAAGCCTCATGTCCTGGTGTATCAAGGAATGTGATTTTCTCGCCGTTTAATGTTACTGAATAAGCACCGATATGCTGAGTGATACCACCTGCTTCTCTTTCTGTTACGCTTGTTGAACGGATTGCATCTAAAAGAGATGTCTTACCATGGTCAACGTGACCCATTACAACAACAACTGGAGGACGTGATGCAAGGTCTTTTTCGTCATCTACGATTTCACCGAAGATTTCTTCTGCTAAATCGCGCTCTTCTTCTTGTTCTACAAGAACATTAAATTCTTCTGCTACTTGTACCGCAAGTTCATAATCGATCTCTTGATTAATCGTTGCTAATTTTCCTTTTTTCATAAGGATCTTGATAATTTCTGTTGCTGAAGTGTCTAATTTATCGCCTAAGTTTTTTACTGTAATAGTGCTAGGAATTGCTATTACCTTTAATTCATCGTCTTGTTGAAGGTCATTTTCAAAGTTAGTGTTTTGTCCCATATTCCCTGCCTTTTCCTGTCTTTTATTTTTTTTCTTATTCTTTTTAGATTTTTTTTCATAGCCTCCAAGTGCCGCCACTTTTGGTGGTGTTGGCTTTTGGTCTGCACTATGCTTTTTATCTATCGTTTCTTGTTTAGGTCTGCCGGATGTGATACTGGATGTTTGTTTAGAGGCTTGTATTTCTGCTGACTCTAGCTGTTGTGGTGGTTCAAGCTTCTCTTTTGTAGTGTTTGCTTCTTTCTTTTGCAGCTCTTCATAGTACGCCATAATCAACTTAACCTCTTGATCTTCTAATGAGCTCATATGGCTATGTACCTCAAACCCATATTCTTTCAATTGGTTCATAATCTCTTTTGTACTTATATTGAGCTTTTTTGCGATTTCATATACTCTAACTTTTGACATGAATCCACCTCCACAATTTATTTAATTATCCATCACTTTTTATCATATCATTTATTTTCTCCGCCAATTTTTGATCTATTATGCCTATAACGGCACGGGCATCTCTGCCTAATATACGTCCTAATTCTACTTTTGTGCTCCATTTCACACATTCAATGGAACGGTATGCACATTTATCTGTAAAAAGTTTTGTCGTATTATTTGAAGCATCTTCTGCTACTATAACGAGATGCACTTGCTTATCAAGAACTGCTTGCTTCACTGCAAATTCGCCTGACACAAGCATTCGGCCTTTTTGACATAAGCCTATAAGTTGGTAAATCCTCTGATTATTCATTGTCTGCAAACTCTTTTCTTAAATGTTCATAGATTTCTTTGCCTACTGCCATTTTAAATGAGCGCTCTAATCCTTTTGATTTTTCTGCTTGGTTAAGACATGCTATATCTTTACAAATATATGCACCTCTTCCCGCCTTCTTACCTGTAAAATCTAAAGAAAACTGATCTTCATTGTCTTTGACGATACGGATCATCTCACGCTTATCTTTCATTTCATTACAGCCAGTACACTTACGTAAAGGAATTTTTCTTGTTTTCATAGGCTTACTCCTCTATGTCGATAACTTCTTCTACTGGCTCACTTTTGATGTCAATTTTCCAACCTGTTAATTTAGCTGCAAGGCGTACGTTCTGACCACCTTTACCGATAGCTAATGTAAGGATATTGTCTGGAACGATTACTTTTGCACTACGCTCCATACCTTTTTCTGTTTCTACTTCTTCAAGTGTCACGCTCATTACTTTTGCTGGACTTAAAGCCGCTTCAATGAATTCTTTTGGATCTTCGCTATAACGTACAACGTCGATTTTTTCA
This sequence comes from Cellulosilyticaceae bacterium, assembly GCA_051656485.1. GTDB lineage: Bacteria > Bacillota > Clostridia > Lachnospirales > Cellulosilyticaceae > JBOFDK01. The sequence continues at coordinate 19,954 of JBOGBZ010000183.1, read as the reverse complement.
CCTGAAAGTTCTTGAACGATCGCATTGATACGTTTACCTTTCTCACCAACACAAGCACCTACTGGATCAATCGCTGGGTCACTTGACCATACGGCAATCTTTGTACGAGAACCTGCTTCTCTTGCGATACTCTTAATGACAACAGTACCTTCGTTGATTTCTACAACTTCTTGTTCGAAAAGGCGTTTGACAAGGTCTGGATGTGTACGAGATAAGATAACTTGCGCGCCACCTTTTTGTTTGCTTTCAGGTTTCACTTCGTTTTTGTTGAAGTCTTTTACGTTTAAAACGTAGAAAGAACGTTGCATCATAGCATCTTCTTGGTTAACTTCGTTATCAAAGTTCTCGTTCATCATTGATTCTGTGAATGGAAGAGATGCTTCAGTATAATCTAAACCAACGATATAACCGCTTTTTTCTTTTCTAAGCACGCGGCCTTTGATGATGTCATTTAACTTAACGCTGTATGCTTCATACACCATTTGACGTTCTGCTTCTTTAATTTTTTGGATAACCACTTGCTTTGCATTTTGTGCTGCAATACGACCAAAGTTTCTTGGTGTCACTTCTACATCTACCATATCCCCAACAGACATAAGTGGATTGATGTTTTTAGCTTCTGAAATACCGATTTCTGCACCTGGCATCATCACATCTTCATCTGCTAAAACTTGCTTAACAGCAAATACTTTTACATCGCCTGTCTCTTCATTGATATCCACGCGAATAGTTTGCTTTGCACTTACTGCTGTACCGAAATGCTTTTTACATGCTGCCTCGATTGATTGTCTGATGGCATCGAATAATTTTGAGCGGTCGATTCCTTTTGACTGAGCAATCTGGTCGATTGCTGTGATAAACTCCTGATTCATTATAATCCTCCTCTAATCATCCCTTAGTCGTTAAAATAAAATGGCAAGCCTTACAATTGCAACATTTTTTACTGGAATTTGAATTTCTTCTTCTGTTTCGTCTTTGATAATAAGCATTTCTTCTGTTTTGGCTACCAATTCGCCTTGAAGTTGCTTTTGCTTGTTCATCGCTTCATAAAGCTTCACATCTACAACCTGTCCTGCAAAACGCTCAAAATCCTTGTCTTTTTTGAGTATACGGTCAATACCTGGTGAACTTACTTCTAAAATATAAGGTAGTTCGATTGGATCTTTCTCATCAAGCACAGCTTCTATCGCACGGCTTGTTTTTTGACAATCGTCAATCGTGATGCCACCTTCTTTATCAATATATATTCTTAAATAATACGCCGGTCCTTCTTTTACAAACTCAACATCTACAATCTCATATTCGAATGCATCTGTGATCGGCTCTAAGTAAGCTGTAATTTGTTCTACGATTTGTTTTTTATTCATCGAATCATCCTCTCATATAAATAGTTTTGCAGATTCTTCACGAACTATTCATCCATGCATATAGAAAGAGTGGGCATAAACCCACTCTTCTGTCGACGTCACCATTTTATACTAAAAAATTATAATACGAATAAAAGAAAAAATCAAGTCTCTATTGACACAAATCCTTTAATTCTTCCATTAAAGCATCTAATAAGCAATCTTCTGGCACTTTACGTATAATCTGACCCTTCTTAAAAATGAGCCCTTCACCTTTGCCACCAGCGACACCAATATCTGCTTCTTTGGCCTCACCAGGACCATTCACGACACATCCCATCACCGCTATTTTAAGAGGTGCTGTGATATGCTTGGTACGTGCTTCTACAGCATTGGCAAGCCCTATCAGATCGATATTTGTACGTCCACATGTCGGACAGGAAATGATTTCTACGCCAAACTGTCTAAGTTCTAAAGATTGTAACACCGTGCGTGCACAATCAATTTCTTTTACTGGATCATCTGATAAAGAGACGCGTATGGTGTCACCAATGCCTCTTGATAAGATAGCCCCTAAGCCTGCAGATGATTTAATGGTTCCCTTGTAAAGGGTGCCTGACTCTGTGATCCCTACATGTAAAGGATAATCATAGGTATGGGCAAATAAATCATATGCTTCAACTGCTAAAGGTACAGTTGAGGCCTTAAGGGATACGACGATGTCTTGAAATTGCATTTCTTCAAGAATGCTAATATGCTTGGCTGCACTTTCAACCATTCCCTCTGCTGTAACCCCGCCGTATTTCTTAATAAGTTCTTTTTCTACTGAGCCTGAGTTCACACCGATGCGAATAGGTATACCGTAAGCTTTTGCTTTCTCTACCACCGCTTCTACACGTTCTCTGCTCCCGATATTGCCGGGATTAATACGTAATTTATTAATCCCATTCTCAATTGCCATAAGGGCTAGACGATAATCAAAATGTATATCTGCCACAATAGGTATATGAATACGTGGAATAATGTGTTCTAAAGCTTTTGCTGCTTCTTCATCAGGTACTGCAACACGTACAATTTCACAGCCAGCTTCTTCGAGTTGTAAAATTTGTGCTACGGTTTGATCTACATTTTCTGTTTTTGTGTTGGTCATAGATTGAATGGCAATAGGGTTGCCACCACCTATCTTGACGTCCTTAATCTGAATAATGCGTGTATGATTTCTTGTCACTAATGTCATGCGAATATCCTCACTATATCATTATATAGAACCACTACCATGAGTACCATAAGCAAGATAAAGCCTATAACATGAACCATACCTTCCTTCTCAGGATCAATAGGTTTGCGTCTCACCACTTCTATTAAGGAGAAGAAGATACGTCCACCATCTAAGGCTGGAATAGGTAAAAGGTTAAATACCCCTAAGTTAGCTGAAAGAATCCCTGCAATGTAGAGTAAGTTCATGACAGCTGCCATCACACTTACTTCTAAGCCTTCATCCCACACTTCTGAGGTGATTTGTACAACCCCAACGATACCCGCTAATTGGTCCACACCTACCTGTCCTGTAACCAGATCAATAAATGCTTGGAAAGTTTGTTTGATTACCAATATGGTAGCTTTAAAGCCTTCCACAAAGATATCGATGACTCTTCCCTTTTCTCTTGCTGCTGTAAAGCCAAACTTCGCACTGCCATCTTCCATTTGCTTTGCCTTAATAGCGACTGTACGTACCTGTCCATCTTCACCTTTAAGCGTAAATGTATAATCTTTCGCTGGGTCACCTACAAGTTCTAAAATATCTTCTAGATTTTTTACAGTGATGCCATCTACTTGGATGATACGATCTCCTGCTACAATGCCCACTTGAGTAGCTGGCATTTGTGGTTCTACCTTTAGTACTTTATTACTTGGTTCGCCTTGGTAACCTACGATAACCGTAAAAATAACCCATGCGAGTATAAAGTTCATAATGGCACCTGCTGCAAAAATGATAAGTTTTTGCCATGGCTTTTTAGCAAACATAGAATCTTTTTCTTTGGATTCCCCATTCTCACCTTCCATTGCACAAAAACCACCAATAGGAAGTGCACGTACGGAGTATAGTGTTTCTCCTTTTTGTTTAGACCATAATTTAGGTCCCATTCCAATGGCAAATTCATTGACACGTACGCCAAACAGTCTTGCAGCTATAAAATGCCCCCACTCATGTACAAGCACAATAAGCGCAAACATTAAAATAAACATAATAATTTTTGTCATTTACCCCTCAACTCGCTTTCTACTAAATTCACGTGCCCACTGATCACTTTCTAAAATCTCTTGTAGGCTTGGTCTATTTATACATATGTGATTTGCCATCGCTTCATGTATTATTTCTGGAATTTGTGAGAAAGAAATACGCTTGTTTAAAAATGCATCAACAGCTACTTCATTGGCTGCATTTAAAACAGCAGGCATAGTGCCTCCTTCACGTAGTGCATCGTAAGCTAACTGTAAGCAAGGGAATAAATCTTTCTTTGGCGTATCGAAGCTAAGGGTTTTAAGTGTCGTCCAATCAAGTTTAGGAATATAGTCCGCTTCTCGTCTCTCTGGATGATAAAGCGCATGGGCAATAGGATGACGCATATCTGGCATACCTAATTGTGCCATGGTAGAACCATCTTTATACTCTACCATCGAGTGAATAATGCTTTCTTTATGCACTACCACATCAATTTGGTCTATCTCTACATCAAAAAGATACTTGGCTTCGATTACCTCTAAACCTTTATTCATAAGACTTGCTGAATCAATAGTAATTTTACTTCCCATGCTCCAGTTAGGATGCTTAAGGGCTTGCTCTACCGTTACATTTTGAAGTTCTTCGGCAGTGAAATCCCTAAAAGGTCCTCCCGAAGCTGTAAGAATCAGACGATTCACTTCTTCTTTACGGTTTCCTTTAAGCGCTTGGAAAATAGCTGAATGCTCACTATCTACTGGTAAAATAGAGACATTGTTTTCTCTTGCTAATGTCATCACAAGTTCTCCGGCTGTTACCAAGGTTTCTTTATTTGCTAACGCGATGGTCTTGTGCTTCTTAATGGCTTCTATCGTTGGTAAAAGTCCTATCATCCCAACCACTGCCGTTACCACAACTTCTGCGTGTTCAAGGGTAGCCACTGCAATAAGTCCATCCATGCCATGGAGCACCTCTACATCGATCGCCTGTGCTTTTAAACGCTCTTTTAACACCTCTGCACACGCTTCATTCATGACGCATACACACTCAGGCTTAAAACGCTTAATCTGCTCTTCTAGTAAATCGATGTTCGTATGGGTCGTAAGTCCTGCAACTGCTAATGTCTCATCTTTTTCTACCACGTCTAAAGTTTGGGTTCCTATAGACCCTGTGGCTCCTAATATACTAATATACTTTTTATTCATATCTAAACTCCTGTCTTATGGGAAACCCTTTATCCAAGGAAAGTGAGTGCAAAATAAAGAAATGGTGCAACAAGTAAAATACTATCAAAACGATCTAGTACACCACCATGCCCTGGAAATAAATGCCCAAAATCTTTCTCCCCAATATTACGTTTAATAGCTGATGCAGCTAAATCTCCCACCATAGATAAAAGTGATGCTATAAATACCAAGACAAGTAAAAAGCCTATTGCTTTCACTTCAACACTCGGTACAAAATAGCTATAAATAAAACTATAAAGGGCTGCTATAAGCGTCGCACCAATGGCTCCACCAACAGAACCTTCTATTGTTTTCTTTGGACTTAATACAGGTGCCAGCTTATGCTTCCCAAAGCATTTTCCTGCAAAATAGGCACATGTATCACTCCCCCATGCACTTATAAAGACAAACCATACTAAAAATTCACCTGCTGGCATACGACGTATAAGCATAATAAAACTTAAAAGTACAGCTACATAAATAGGTGCTATAAATGTCATTGCAATATCCGCAATGCCGTATTTAGGATGATTAAATACCATTAGAATAAGTAGCAACATAATGAGTGCTGTAATGTAAAATAAAAAGTGCTTTGTAAAGAATTCAAGTCCTACAAAATACAAGGCAACACTTCCATATCCTACCCATGGAATGACCTTATATTTTTTCTGTACCATTTGGTATAATTCATAGACGCCTATAAGTGCAATAGCTAGGCCTGCTATTTCAATAACAGGTGACCCCAATACCATAATGAGTATGACAATTGGAATACCTAGAACTCCAGTTAATACTCTTGTAAACACTCTACTTCCTCCCTATTCGCTTTTACCAAAGCGTCTTTTTCTTTGTGCGTATACCTCTAATGCTTCGTCAAAGTTGTCTTTTGTAAATTCTGGCCATAAACATGGTGTAAAATAAAATTCGCTATAAGCTAACTGCCATGGTAAGAAATTACTTGTACGTTCTTCACCACTGGTACGAATCATTAAATCTGGATCTGGCATACCTGATGTATCTAAATACTCAGCGATCCGCTCTTCTGTAATTGACTCTAGAAACGCAGGCTCACTGCCTTTCTCAGCTACAAGACGCTTAAATGCTCTTACTAACTCGTCTCTTCCACCATAATTAATCGCTAAATTAACAGTCATGCCTGTCTTTTCTGACGTCATATTTTCTAACTTACTCATTTTATCTTGTAAATCCTCTGGTAAACCTTGCTTATCACCTAATACTCTAAAACGAATATTATTCTTCTTTGCGTCCTTCAAGTGTCTATCGAGGTGTCTTCTTAAAAGATTCATGAGACCATCTACTTCTTCTTTAGGACGCTTCCAATTTTCAGTAGAAAAAGCATAGACAGTCATATACTTAATGCCTATCTCATTTGCATGTTCGCTTATTTTCTTAAGTACATCTGCACCTTTTTTATGCCCTTCATTACGTGAAAGTCCATTCATTTTTGCCCATCTGCCATTTCCATCCATAATGATGGCTACATGTTCTGGTAATTTATTGTTTACCACCTTACACACCTCCCTGCGTATAAAACAATAAAACCCCTCATTGGAGGAGTTTTCATTGTATGATGCTTATACAGATAAAATTTCTTTGTTTTTAGCTTCAACGTGACGGTCAATTTCTTCTACACATTTATCTGTTATTTTTTGCACATCATTTTCCACTGTATTATACTCATCTTCTGAAATCTCATTATTTTTTTGCATTTTTTTGAATGCATCTAATGCTTCACGACGAATATTACGGATGGCTACTTTTGTATTTTCGCCCTTCTTTTTAACGTCTTTTGTGAGTTCTTTTCTTCTTTCCTCAGTAAGGTCTGGGAAAACAAGACGAATGAGTTTACCATCATTTGATGGATTGATTCCTAAGTCTGATTCATTAATAGCTTTTTCGATACCTTTTAATACTGTTGCATCCCATGGTTGGATTTGTAAAATACGTGGCTCTGGTACGCTCACGTTACCTACTTGTGCAACTGGAGTTGGGGCACCATAGTAATCTACTGTAATGCGATCTAATACGTGTGGATTTGCTCTACCCGCACGAATTGTATTATAGTCATCAAGTAATGATTGGATAGACTTTTTCATCTTATCTTGATATTTATTAAGTTCTTGTTTCATAAAAGATTCCTCCTTTAAATTAATCTACATAAATAAGTGTCCCAATAGGTTCACCTGCTGCAGCTTTCAAAATGCCTTGTTCTTCATTGAGGTCAAATACAACGATTGGTAATTTTTGGTCGATACATAAAGTAGCAGCTGCTGCATCAATAGCTTTAAGGTCTTTTGCAAGTACTTCTTGACATGATATTTGATCATATTTTTTTGCTTGTGGATTGAGTTTTGGATCGCTATCATAGATACCATCTATATTTTTAGCAAATAAAAGTGCATCGACTTCCACTTCGCATCCCCTAAGGGCTGCACCTGTATCAGTTGAGAAGAAAGGATGCCCTGTACCACCTGCAAAAAATACAATCGTTTTATTTTTCATATGTAGCAAAGCGCTATCCTTTGAAAAAAGCTCTGTCATGCTACCAACTTGAAATGGTGTTTGAACAACACTTTTTACGCCTTCAGCTCTACATACATCCGCTACATATATAGCATTCATAACTGTCGCAAGCATACCAATTTGGTCAGCTTTTGTACGGTCCATATCGCCTGATGTACGGCCTCTCCAGAAGTTGCCGCCACCAATCACTACGCTTACTTCGATACCGTTGTCTAGAAGATCTTTAAGTTCTCTAACAACGCGTGTAATAATAGTGTGGTCAAAACCTCGACCATTCATTCCTGCTAGTGCTTCTCCACTTAATTTAACCAATACTCTATTATATTTTTGCATTTTATCCACCTTCCTGCTACTCAATACTGTACCATAAAATTCATTGTATTTCTAGATATATTTTTGAACTTACGCTTTAAAAAAAGGGAGACAATATGCCTCCCTTTTATTTATTAACCGTTGATTTGTTTTGCAACTTCTGCAGCAAAGTCTTCTTCTACTTTTTCGATACCTTCGCCAGTTTCGAAACGTACGAAGCCTTTGATTGCTTTTTCTGTACCTAATTCAGCTGCAACATATTTAGCTACTGTTACGTCTGGATCTTTTACGTACTCTTGCTCTAAAAGACAAGTTTCTTTAAGTTGTTTGTTTAATCTACCAATGATCATTTTTTCAATGATGTTTTGTGGTTTATCTGGGTTTTCGTTCATTGCTTGGTGTAATAAGATTTCTTTTTCTTTAGCTTTGTACTCTTCAGAAACGTCATCCATTGATACGTATTCTGGGTTAACAGCAGCGATTTGCATTGCTACGTTTCTACCAACTTCTAAAGCTTTTTCACCTTCAGCAGCAACTTCTACTAAAGTAACAATTTTTCCACCACCATGTGTGTAAGACGCTACAGAACCTTCTGTTTCTACGTAAACAACACGACGAAGTGTTAAGTTTTCACCGATTGTAGCGATTTTTTCTGTTAATACGTCAGCAACTGTCTTAGACGCATCTTCGCTCCATGCACAAGCTTTTAAAGCTTCAGCATCAGCAACTTTGTTGTTAAGTGCGATTTCAGCAACTTGATTAACGAAAGTAATGAATTGCTCATTTTTAGCAACGAAGTCTGTTTCAGAGTTGATTTCTACTAAAACACCAGCTTTATGATCAGCTGAAATCATTTCTTTTACAAGACCTTCAGCAGCAACACGGCCAGCTTTTTTAGCAGCTTTTGCTAAACCTTTTTCACGTAAAACTTCGATAGCTTTTTCCATATCTCCGTCTACTTCATTTAATACATTTTTGCAGTCCATCATACCTGCGCCAGTTCTTTCACGTAATTCTTTTACCATACCAGCTGTAATTGCCATTTTAACTACCTCCAGATATCTCTATTATTCAGCGATTGTTTCTTGAGCGCTGTTTTCTTGTGTTTCTTGTGCTTCAAAGATTTCACCTTGGTTTGATTCTATGATTGCATCTGCCATTTTAGCAACGATTAATTTAACCGCACGGATAGCATCGTCATTACCTGGGATTACGTAATCAACTTCTTCTGGATCACAGTTTGTATCAACGATTGATACTACTGGAATTCCAAGAATATGAGCTTCTTGAATAGCGATTTTTTCTTTTCTTGGATCTACTACGAACATAAGGTCTGGTAATTGCTTCATTTCTTTGATACCGCCTAAGTTCTTCTCAAGTTTGTCCATTTCTTTACGAAGTTCGATTACTTCTTTTTTAGGAAGTACTTCAAATGTACCATCTTGTGCCATTGTTTCTAATTGCTTAAGTCTAGCAACACGGCTCTTGATTGTAGAGAAGTTTGTAAGCATACCGCCTAACCATCTTTGGTTAACATAGTACATACCACTACGCTCTGCTTCAGATTTGATTGAATCTTGAGCTTGTTTCTTTGTACCTACGAATAATACTTTTCCACCTTCTTCGCCAACTTGACGGATTACAGCATACGCTTCGTCAATTTTCTTAGCTGTTTTTTGTAAGTCGATGATGTAGATACCATTTCTTTCTGTGAAGATGTATTCCTTCATTTTTGGGTTCCATCTTCTTGTTTGGTGACCGAAATGTACACCAGCTTCTAAAAGTTGTTTCATTGAAATTACACTCATTTTATTGCCTCCTGATTATTCCTCCGTAAACATTTTCTATGCATTGAAACGTATCAAGCATCATCAGCATTTTTTGTTTACGTGTGTTTTATTTTCGCACCAAATTATAACACGTCTAAAATAAGAATACAATAGCTAAAACCAATTATTCATTATTTTTTCCTAGTAAAATAGCTAATATCGTTTCATATTCTCCTAATTTCGGCAAAAACTTCTCTCCTGTACGTAGTGTTTTTGTTTGTTTTTGGTCGATTAAGTATTGATGAAAGTCATTTGCATTTGCCACGATGCCTTCTTTTTCTAAAAATACTGAGATCTGACTCGATCCATAATGCCCGGGAATATCTACCCATTTATAGTTTTGTTCTGACGCCACAGGTGCATCCTTTTGTACCGCGGCATCTTCTTTTTCAACTTCGCTATCGGTTGTATCCGTACGCACCATTTCTTTCTGCATTTCTAACTGAGTCTTAAGTGCTACGAGCTCTTTCTCATAATCTGCTACAAGACTTCTTCTTTCCTGATTGATTTCTAGCGCTATGCAAACCATCAGAATTCCCGATAAAATGATGCCCCCGCCTATTCCCATCAATAAATAAGTCCATTTTTCTTTAGTCATCCTAGCTTACCTCATGGTGGATAGAGAAATAATAAGTCTTACTTCCCCCACGCCTACTTTCATTTGTTTTGCAATGGTCTCTATAGGTACATCTTTTTCATAGAGTTTCAAAATCTCTTGATACAGGTGTGTTTCTGAATGCTTAGACGGGCTACTCTCTTGTGGTGGTTGTTTCTCGGTAACTTCTGATTGCTTTTTAAACGCTTCTCTTAATTGATTGTTTTTCTTTTCTTCCTCTTGAAGAAAAAATGAAAAAAGCTCTGTTGGATTTTCTTGTTGGGTATATTCTTCTTTTTTAGATTGGTGTGCTGCTACTATCAAAACACTTAAAATCATTAAAAAAAAGCCTATTCCTATCCAGCATAGGCTTATATAAGGCATATTTTCAATCGTAAACACATGTATTCCTCCTAAATCCGTATATCAATGGTACTTTCTGAATGGATATATGGCCCATTCAGTTGGGTTGGCTCTTTTTTTTGTTCTTTAGGCGATTGCTTTTTTCCTTTTTTAGATTGTCCTTCTTTTTTTTCATTTTCTTTTTTTAACTTCACGCCACTGTCTTTTTCTGTTTCAATGACGCTTTCTTTTTTTTGCTCTGTTTCTTGTTTCATGATTTGGGCAAAATTTTCTTGGTGCTGCATTGGTTTTTGGTTGTCTACTTGTTGTCTATTAGAAAGTGTCGGTGCTTGCGGATAAAGTATTTGGGTATCAATAGGCCTTATCATACTTCTCCTCCTTATTCTATAGTGGTAGTACAACGTTATATTTTACAAGTCGTTGTCTGAGCCTTGAGACACCTTTAGTATGGAGCTGAGATATTCTCGATTCCGACACTTGTAAAATAGCACTGATTTCCTTTAGCGTTAACTCTTCAAAGTAATACAATTGGATCACCATCTTTTCTCGCTCTGGCAATTCCTCGATAGCTTCTGCAAGTACTTCTAACATTTCTTGCTTTTGTATATGACTATCTGGTGTGCCTACACTTTCATCTGGTAGTGCATCCACATGCAATTTATAGTCTTCAATAAAAACAAGTGCCGAAACATTATTTTCTTGAAGAAGTTGCTGGTAGTCTTCTAGGCTTATCTCTAAATAGTTAGCCATTTCCCCTTCTGTAGGTGTTCTTCCAAGCTCATTTTCCAAGCTACTATAAGCCTTATTAAAATCTTTTTGTTTTTTACGTAGGCTTCTAGGCACCCAGTCCAGTTTTCTGATCTCGTCTAAAATAGCCCCGCGTATTCTTAATGATGCATACGTTTCAAACTTGACATTTTTGGTATAGTCAAATTTATCGATGGCATCAATAAGCCCCAAGACACCATAGCCTACTAAATCACCTAGTTCTACATAATGGTTCAAGTAGATACTCAGCCTTCCAGCTACTAATTTAACCAAGTGTACATAGTGATCGATTAGTTCATTTTTAAGTGCTATTTCTTTTTTCACGCTATACTTCTGCCATAATAAGTCACTTTTATCCATCTCGCTAGAACCCCCTTTTGTTAAAATTCTTTTGTCCCATGTCCTATTGTCTTAACAACCAATGTCCCTGTCTCTGTATAAAGCTCAATGGTTCGCCCGTAATTATCACCTGTATCATCGGCTAAAATAGGAATTTTGTATTTATCTAGGCGTTCTTTAACTGCTTGGATGTTTCTTGCTCCAATACGCATACTTTCATCCATATGTTGAAATGCAAACATTTGTGCTCCCCCAGCAATTTTAGCGACTAATCGTTGTGTTCTAGCACCCTTTTCTACCATACGTTCAATTAATAAATCAATCCCTGTATCTGCAAACTTTGCAGGATTGGTATTGTTTTTGATTTGAGTACTATCTGGTAGCATCACATGCGCCAGTCCCCCGACTTTAGTAAGTGGATCATAAAGTGCAACACCTACACACGATCCAAGCCCTAAGGTCGTAAGGATAGAGGGGTGCTTTGCAACATTCAAATCTGCCATCCCTACTTTTATTATTTCTCCACTCATATTAAATGCTCCAATGCATCAACGATAGTCTGTATTGCTGTTTCATCTACCACTAAAATATAGGTGCCATCGAGTATTTTCTCGTTATCCGTAAATTTTGTCTCGATAAACATCATTGCATTATCTTCAGTGGAGAAGGCTACCGCTGGGTAGCTTAAAATAGCGATAGCCATATCTAGGGCCATTTGTGGCACTGAATGGGTAAGTTCAAGTTGTGTAAGTGTTGCTAGTGCATTAAGATAAGATCCTGCTAAGATATTACCTGTCTCGCATAATACCGAATAGTCCAACGCATCAAATTCTTGTCTTTTTGCATCTGTATTTTCCAATACCATATCCACCAACTGATGTGCACTTTCTAACTCAAAAGCTAAAATAAGCATCGCTTTTATATCACCATATACTTCAATAAGCATGGCAGCTATATAATTTTCTTCACTGCCTAGTACGCTCCCAAGCTCGCTAATGGCTTTAATGTTTACTTTTGCAATCGTCATATCCACTGGTTTTTTTAAGAGCATGCTTAACGCGGTGGCAGCATTTCCTGCCCCTATATTCCCTGCTTCTGTCAATGCATCTAGCTGCTCTTTTAATGCCTTGTATTTACCCATTGTTACCCTCCCTACTTTTGAATTTCAAATGCATCATCCACTATATTTTTAAGTTGTAATAATGTAATGATACTATCTTCTGTTTGTATCTTTGCAACCCCTTGAATATGGTTAACGTTCATCTTCCCTTGTACATTTTGCACTTGCTCAATGGCATCTTTGCCGAGTTCAACCACTTCTTTTACATTATCGACGATAATCCCCACCATATTTTCATCAATCTTTACGATGATAATTCTAGTGTTTTCATCATCTTCTTTAGAAGGGAGTTCAAATTGTGTACGAATATCGATAACTGGGATAATCTCTCCACGCAAATTCATAACCCCTCTTACCCATGAAGGTGTCTTTGGCACCCTCATAATGCTTTTAACGCGTTCAATAATTTGGACACTTTGTATCTCTATACCATATAGTTGGGTATCTAACTTAAAAATAACAAATTGTTTTACTGCATCATATACTTCACTCATCTCAAATCCCCCTTATACCAATGTATTAACATCTAGGATAAGTGCTACTTCACCATTCCCCAGTATGGTTGCGCCTGCAATCATATTGATGTGTCTTAAGTATTTTCCTAATGGTTTAATAACAATCTCTTGCTGGCCTATTAACGTATCAATAATAAACCCTATTTGCTTCTCACCTTTTTTAATGATGACTGCTAACATATTTTCTTTATCACTTGCTTCTACACCTAATACAGTGTGTAATCTTATAATCGGAATGACTTGATTACGAAGTACAATCACTTCTTGTTTTTGAACAAGCTTAATATCTGTCTTCTTGATATCTTCTATATTTTGAATATTCCCTAGTGGAATAGCGTACTTTTCTTCACCTATTTTTACCATAAGTGCTTGGATAATAGCTAATGTTAATGGCAGACGTACACTAAAGGTACTTCCTTTACCGACTTCTGTTTTTACTTCTACATGCCCCCCTAGTGTTGTAATCTTACTTTTTACAACGTCAAGGCCTACACCTCTTCCAGATAAATCTGTAATGGCCTCTGACGTACTAAAACCTGGTTTAAAGAGGTATTCGATGATTTCTTGGTCGCTTAATGAGGCTGCTTCTTCTTTTGTTAAAAGCCCTTTCTTAATGGACTTTTCTTTTATTTTGGCAGCGTCAATGCCTTTTCCATCGTCTTCTACTTCAATGACGACACTATTGCCATCTTGATACGCTTGAAGTTTAATGGTTCCTTTTAAATCTTTGCCAATACGCTTACGTTCTTCTGTGGTTTCTAAGCCATGGTCAGCTGCATTTCTTAAAAGGTGAATAAGCGGATCGCCAATCTCATCAATAACGGTGCGATCAAGCTCTGTTTCTTCCCCTGACATCACAAGTTCAATATCTTTAGCAAGTTTTCTAGAAATATCACGTATCATACGTGGAAAACGATTAAAGACAGATTCTACTGGTACCATGCGCACTTTCATAACCGCATCATGAAGGTTCGATGTGACACGTTCTAGATACTCCACTGAATCATTGTAATTGGTCTCACTATGTGAGTCATGGTCCTTAATACCTTCTAGCTGCGTTTTAACGATAATCAGTTCACTTACTAAATTCATCAGTGTGTCAAGTCGTTCAATATTAACACGAACACTTTTTGCAGCCACTTGTTGCTTACTGGTGTTTTTAGCTTCTGCACCTTTTTCTGCTTCTTCATCTTTAACTTGTTGCTTCTCTTGTGCACCATCTGTGCTATTCTTTGCCGCGTGCTCTTTCGTAAAGCTTGTAATGGTTACTGCCTCAACCTCCATTACATTGAGAATACGTGCTTTGACTTCTTCACCTTCTTGGTCTGTCACAAGTACGATTTTAAATGAATGATCGAAATGTTCATCTTCTATTTCTTGTACTTCTGGAACTGCATGAATAATTTCCCCTACTGCTTCTAAATCTTTAAAGATAACAAACGCTCTTGCTGATTTTAAAACGCAGTTTGTTGAAAGACTTATTTCAATTTCATAAATGTTAAGATTTTGTTCTAGCGCCGCTTCTACCACATACATCTGAGCTTCAGGTAGTTGAATACTTGCTTCTGCCATCTCTTCATTTTTAGATTCTTTTATATTGCCTGAAGTTTCATGAACGGGGCTAGCTACTTCTCCTTTTGCCTGAACAATCATTTCTAATTTTTGTACGAGCTCTGGGTAATCATTAACGCCTTCTTGAGATGTAGAAGTAATTTCAGCTACATAGTTTTCTAATGCATCAAGGCATTGGAAGAGAATATCTAACATATCTGAATTAACGTGGATTTTTCCTCCGCGAATTTCAGAAAGTACATTCTCAATGCTATGGGTTAACTTTTGCATTCTTACAAATCCCATCGTTCCAGACATACCTTTTAACGTATGTGCTACACGGAAAATCTCATTCAAAATCTGGATATTATCAGGCTCTTGTTCGAGTACGAGCAAATGTTCATTGAGACTTTGTAAATTATCGTTTGATTCCTCTATAAATATTTGTAAATATTGACTCATATCCATACATTATTCCCCCATTACTGTTTGTATTATTTGTGCGATGTGCTCTACTGGTACCACATAATCTGCAAATCCAGCATTAACAACTGCTTTAGGCATACCATAAACTACACAACTTGGTTCATCTTGTGCAATTACCTGTAGATTTCTTGTTTCTTTAAGCTTCGTGATCCCTTCTAGCCCATCTGAACCCATCCCTGTCATAATAACAGCAATCACTTTCTTATTTGTCTTCAACTGTGCAAGTGATTGATACATGACATTCACTGAAGGTCTGTGACCTTTATAGGCCGGCTCTTCTGTTAAGCTAATACTATGTTGCACACTCCCTGTAATTTTCAGTTGTTTACCACCTGGTGCGATATAAACCGTACCTTGTTCGAGTACATCCCCTTGACTAGCTTCTTTAACTTTTAGATGACTTAATTGATTTAAGCGTTCAGCCAAAGACTTGGTGAAACCTTCCGGCATATGTTGTACAATGACGTAGGTTGCTGGTAATGTCTCTGCTAGAGCCGTTAATACTGTGCTAAGCGCCTTAGGTCCACCCGTTGAAGTTCCAATAGCTACAATGTATTGGTAATCTTTCTTAGGCTTTTGCATATTTGCTGTAGAATCTATTTTTATATGCCCCATACTCATCTCCTTGTCTACCATTCTACTTGTATCATACGCCTTTAGATTGGTGCATATGGTGCATTGTTTATAAGTTCCCGAAAATTAAGAACTCTTTTTGAATCCAAATACCTTTTTAAACTTTTCTTTCCAACCTTCATTGCTTTTTTCTTCTGTGACTTCCATACAGAGAATATTTTTTGCAATGGCTTTATACGCTGCTGTTGCCATAGATTTTTCATCATAGACTACTACCGGCTTTTGATTTTTGACTGCTTCAAAAAGCTTCGGATCATAAGGTACAAACCCTGCATAGTGGATCGTTAGATTAAGGAATTGTTGACTTACATAACTTATCTTTTGGAAAACCTCATGGGCTTCTTGTTTGTTCATCGCCTTATTAATAACGACTTTTACATATGGCTTCATCTGAAAGTCTTTTACTAAGGTTTTAATCAGTGCATAGGCATCGGTAATAGATGCTGGTTCCGGTGTAACGACTAAGTAAATTTCATCTGCTAGTTCACTAAATTTTAAAATAATATCATTAATGCCCGCACCTGTATCAATGAGCAAAAGATCGGTCATTTCTTCCAAGGTCTCTAACTGATTGCTTATCATATCTAACTCTTGTGGCCCTAAAAAGAGCATTTCTTTTACCCCGGAGCCTCCAGATATAAAGGAAACGCCATAAGGCGTGGGGGTGATAATTTCCTTTGTGGTACACTGCCCATGAATCAGATGGGTCAAATTATACTTAGGTCTTTGCCCATAGATAATTTCTACATTGGCTAGTCCAAAGTCTGCATCTAAAATAATAGGACTTTTTCCATATTGGCTAAGAGCTGTGGCTATATTGGTCGTAAAATTACTTTTTCCCACGCCCCCTTTACCACTGGTAATGGTGATAATCTTCATCTTTGATTGATTGCTTACTTGTGCCACTCTATTTCTCAGCATCTGTGCTTGGTCATTCATACTTTATTCTCCCTAAAAGCTTTTTTACATACTCATCTGGTTGAAATACTTCAATATCATCTGGAACGTTTTGGCCAGTTGTTACATAAGCAATTGGTTTTTTAGCATAAGCGACGATATTCATTAAATTTCCGATTGCATCTGTTTCATCCATTTTTGTAATAATCAACTGAAAATCTTCTACGATAGCTTTATATATATCTATTATTTTTTTGACGTCTTTAAACTGTGTACTCATATTCATCACAAGGTACACCTGCTTGTGCGCTACGCGATCTAGCAGTTTCTGTATATCGCCCATTTGCTCCTCATTCTTATGGGATCTACCTGCTGTATCAATGAGTATATACTTGGAATGATCTTGTGCATGAAGTTGATTTTCAAGCTCTTCTTCTGCATAAATGATATGAATAGGTACCTCTAAAATATCTGCATAAGTCTTCAGCTGTTCGATAGCTGCAATACGATAAGTATCTGCTGTAAAAAGTGTGACCTCTTTCTTTTGGTTCAACACATACTCGGCAGTTAACTTGGCAATGGTTGTTGTTTTTCCAACACCCGTTGAACCAATAAAAAAGATAACCCCTTCTTCTGTGCTTTCTTCACTTGAAGATTTCAGGAGATTGGAGATATTGTTATATAAAGTGACCGCTAATGCTTCTACGGTTTCTTTGTCTTCCGTATCTCTCAAAATTTCCTCTAGGACTTCTTCATGGATGCCTTCTTGCTTTAAACTTTCTACAATAGAATAAAAACGACTTCTTTCTCCTGGCTGCTCTTGGGTATAGACACTAGGCGTCGCTGGCTTTTGAAAAGATGCTACTTCTTGACGCATAGCTTCTATCTGAGATTTAAGTTCTAGCATAAGCTTAGCCGTATCTATTTCTGCTGTGCGCTCTGGCTCTTTGATTTGCGTACTTACAGGCACTTGGACTTCAGGCACTACTGCTTGTACAGTAGACTTTGGAGGTTCTATACTTTCTTCATCCTCTACCGCTATAGTAACGCTATAGCTCACTTTTTGAAAGAAGCCCCTTATACCTGGGGGCTTCTCTTGTTGTGTGCTTATAATCATTGCTTGATTGCCATACTCTTTTTTTATCTGTTCATGAATAATGCGTTCATCTTTTCCTTTTATTTTCAATATTCTCATGCTACACTCACCATCCCTATTGATTGTATTTCAACGTTAGGCGCAATCTCATTGTACGAGATAACCATTAAATCCGGCATATACTGCTTTGTTAATTGCTTAAAGTAAATGCGTACTACCGGCGATGTTAAGATAATAGGTGGTAAGCCTATCGATGTTAGCTTTGTCACTTCTTTCTTTAACATCTGTACCATCTCATGGAGGGTTTGTGGATCTAAGGCAACGTAAGCACCTTGCTCCGTATGTTGTACATTCTCCATAATAAGTTGCTCAATACTTGGATCAAGTGTGATGACTTGATTCAGGTTATCCATGAACACTTTCTTTGATATAGCTCTTGCTAAGCCTTGGCGCACATACTCTGTCAATACATCCGTATCTCTCATTGTCGGTGCATAGTCTGCAAGGATTTCACAAATGGTTACTAAGTCACGAATGGATACACCTTCACTAAGGAGATTGGCAAGTACTTTTTGAATTTCTCCAAGACCTAGTAACTTCGGTGTCAATTCACTGATAAGGGCTTGGTGTGATTCAGATACATGATCCAGTAAAGTTTGTACGTCTTGTCTGCTTAAAAGTTCTGCTAAATGCCCTTTTATAATCTCTGTTAAATGGGTGGCTATAATGGATGGACAATCCACTACTGTATAGCCTCTTGTTTCTGCCTTTTCTCTTTGTGCTTCTGTAATCCATAAAGCCGGAAGCCCAAAGGCTGGTTCAGTCGTTTGGATGCCATCTAATTCTTCTTCCACAAAGCCTGGATTCATTGCCATATAGTGATCAAATAAAATCTCACCACGTGCCACTTCAATACCTTTTATTTTAATGCTATAAATATTAGGCGGTAGCTGAATGTTGTCGCGCAGACGAATGATTGGAACGATGGTTCCTAACTCTAAGGCAATCTGGCGTCTAATCATAACCACACGGTCAAGTAGGTCTCCTCCTTGATTCACATCGGCTAATGGAATGATTCCATAGCCAAACTCCAACTCTATCGGGTCTACTTGAAGAAGGGAAATAACATTTTCAGGCTTACGTATCTCATTTGCCAATACATCTTCTGTGGATATCTCCTCATCTATTTCCGCAATTTTTTGTTTGCGTCCAAGTTTTGTGGCTAGCACAAACCATAAAACAGCAATAGGAAGTGTTAATACTAATCCGATAGGTGTAAATAACCCTAGTATAATCAGAACGCCGCCTACTATATAAAGCACTAATGGTGAGTACGCGAATTGTCCAATAATGGCTGTACTCATTTCAGTCTCTTGCTCAGTCTTCGTTACAAGGATACCTGTGGCAATAGAGATGAAAAGTGCTGGAATGGCACTTACAAGTCCGTCCCCAATGGTCAAGATGGTGAATGTATTGAGGGCTTCCATAAACTCCATATCCCCCATCACAACACCTAGAATAATCCCTCCAATAATGTTTACAAATGATATTAAAATACCTGCAACTGCATCATTTTTAACGAATTTGGAAGCACCATCCATGGCCCCATAAAAGCTTGCTTCATCTTGGATTTTTTTACGTCTAGTCTTTGCCATTTGCTCATCGATAAACCCTGAGTTCAAATCCGCATCGATGGCCATTTGCTTTCCTGGCATCGCATCTAATGTAAAACGTGCAGCAACCTCTGCAACCCTTTCTGATCCTTTGGTAATAACCAAAAAGTTAACGATAGAAATAATAATAAAGATAATCGCCCCGATAACGAGGTTACCACCTGATACGAATTCACCAAAGGCATTGACAACGTCTCCTGCGTCCGCATCACGTAAAATAAGACGGGTTGACGAAACGTTCAGTCCCAGTCTAAACGCCGTTGTAATAAGGAGCATCGTTGGGAAAAGTGATAAATCTAATGTTTCTTTTGAAAAAAGTGCGCTAAGTAAAATCATAGCTGCCACAGAAATATTTAAAATTAAAAAGATACTAAGTATCTCATCAGGTAGTGGAATCATAATAAGCAGTATAATGCCTATTACACTTGCCCCTAAAATCA
>JBOGBZ010000182.1:0-21529 GCA_051656485.1 Cellulosilyticaceae bacterium | reverse complement strand
GAAAGAACTAGGGTACTTATTTTTCACTGATTATTACAGACAAGTCAGTGTAAACTAAAGAACCGCCGTATACTGAACAGTACGTACGGTGGTGTGAGAGGTCGGTAGATAAACTAATTATCTACCTCCTACTCGATTAAAAGAGGATAAGTATGTTAAAAATTTAAAAAACACATTTTATTAAAATAAAACTAAGGAGTAGTATATGAATTATAGGGAGACCGAGCGTCAAAGAATTCAAGGGGTATTTCAGGAGGGAGTAGATGGTATATATGGTGGATGTGTGTATCCATTTGTACTCAAAGATCCCAAAGAAAATCTATGGAAGGACATTTGCAAAGAAGCGCTGGATTATTTCAAGGGGTTGCAAATTACTTGGCATAAAGGTGAGGGAGATATGCCTACAGGGCATTTGCTATCTTCACAAGTGGCATGTATCAATCATTTGTTTGTAGTAAGGAAAGATAAGGCGTTGGCCACTGCTTTACTTAAGGGGATAGATCCTCAGATTGAAGAAGCAGAAAGTATTGTAGAAGAAGCCAATGGGTATAGGACAGAAGGGTATGTAGCTTTTGAGTATATCGGCACATGCGAGAATGGTAAAAATAAGCTTGGAGAGAGGGCTTCGACAAGAGGGAGTCAATGTACATCGGTAGATGCTACGATGATAGGACGGTATGCCAATGGCAAGAAGGTATTGGTCTTTATTGAATGGAAGTATACAGAGCAGTATAGTCCACAAGACTTGTATATACCTAGACGCGCTAAGGTATATGATGCAGGGATTGTGGCAAATGATTCACCGTTCAAGCCTATAGATGATGTGTCGAGTTACTACTATGAGCCTTTCTACCAAATGATGCGTCAGACATTACTTGCCCATGGGTGTGTAAAAGCTGGTGAGCGGGGATGTACAGACTATTATCATGTGCACGTTATCCCAGAGGCGAATCGTGACTTACATGAAAACATCACGAGCGAGAGACTGAGTAAAATGGGAAGTACACTTAAGGAAGCATGGCAGCAAGTGTTGAAGCAACCAGAAAAGTATATAAGTAAGACGCCGCAGGAGCTTGTGCAACCTTTGCAAGCATGCGATGGGACAGACGCGTGGATGAATTATCTTAAGTGGCGTTATGCATAACAATAATAAAGAGGGCTTTTGTCTACCGATAAGTGGACAGAAGCCTTTTTACGATGGCTAAAATGTATGATATAATTGGAGAATTTTGTTAAAAAAGACTAAAAATTATAAATTAATTGACACAATAAGGAATACACTTATATGATAGAAGTAAGAAGATAGGGGCATAATGCGTTGACATAGGGTAGAAAAGTAGGGGGGATGCTGATGGTGGAATGGGGATTACAGTATCTGATAGTAGTGGGGATGGTGATGACCTATCAGTGGATAGGGTTTACATATGCAGAGTCGATTCTGGAGGAGCCTTTGAAGAAGAAGGGGCGTTATATCATCTGTGCTTTGGTGAATCTCTTCATCATGGGCATGTGCTATGAATTGAGGGTGCCTCATTTTATGTATTATTACTTAGGGTTTGTGGTGGTATGCATCGAGTTTAGAGGCGTTGCAAAGGCACACCTTAGGCAGATTATTTGTGGTGCAGCTATTTTTATGATGCACATTAGTTTAGTCCATATCGGTGTGACTGTTTTTTTGAGTGCGTGGTATAAGGTGGCGCCTTTGAGCGTACTGACGTCTAGGTGGATGGCTGTACAGTGTACCAGCATGACTTTTGCTGTGTTGATCCTTATTTTATATGTGGTAAAAAAGCTCATTCCTACCGCGAATATAAAAAAGATATCGACAACGCCAGTGTATGCGAAGATGATTAGTATCGTGACCCTTACGATGCTGGCTTTAAGTTCTTTTGATGCGTGGATATTGATTACAGATGAGGGGTATCCGGAGCTGGTACTTATCGCCTTGTCTAATGTGTTTATACAGGTGGTGTTATTTTATTTTATCTTTATTTACTCCATGCAGTTGGCGGATATGAATGTGTATAAACATAAGTTTTATGCGATGCAATCATCTTATGCTGCAGTGCGGGCGAAAAAGGAAGGGATAGAAGAAAAGCTGGTGAAGGATTCTTTGACGGGGCTGTACAATCGTAAGTTTATCTACGCTGCTTTAGAAAGGTTCTGTGAGAAGGGTGAGTCGGCTTTTGGTGTCCTTTTTATCGATGTGAATGGCTTGAAGTACGTGAATGATACGCTGGGGCATTGTATGGGTGATCGTTATATCGTCAAGGTATCCGAGGCGATTAAAGAAGGTGTACAAGAAGAGGACTTCGCAGCGAGGATAGGTGGCGATGAGTTCTTGGTCATCTTACAGGTGGCGTCGGAGGTTGAGATGGCAGAGAGAGTGGAGCAGATGAAGGCCCATATAAGACTGCAAAATGAGGCGGAGGACGTGCTTGAGATGGCCATGAGTGTGGGTTCCATCTGGGTGGATGCGCTTTTGCAGAAGAAAGGAACCACGGCTATTTTGACCTATGCTGATGAAAGAATGAGGCGAGATAAAGAAAAATTCTATCATAAAGTAGGGGGGTGCTAGATGAATGTGTTATGTATCATAGCGTTTATAGGGTATCAGTATGCCTTTTTTTCTTATAATGATTATGTGTGTAACACCGAGGGAAGTTCGCGGAAAGGGCGTATCGGTGTAACGTTAGTCAATGGCATAGTCTTTTCCGCGCATATCGTACTCAATGGCTTTGGCTATGAGGGGGTCATGATGCTTTTGTACTTCCTGCTACTTATCCTAGAGCTGTATGCACTTTATGGTGAGTGTAACTTGAAGTTTTTAGCAGGAACCTTAAGTTTTGTGGTGAATCTTTTTGCCATAAGGCTAGTGGTCATGGGTGGCGTGGCTTTGTATAGAGGAACGACGATTGCTAGGTGCTTGGTGAATGTGGAGGAACGGATAGGCATAGGGACTTTGAGCTTTTTGATTATGTGTATTTATGTGGTGCTTGCAAAGGGTGGCATCGCAAAAGAGTGTATGGATATGATCCTAACGGAGAAGAAGAATCTGAAGTTTATCTGCAGTGTCCTTGGCGCGGTGTATGTGTATATGATGATTCATGCATGCTTGCTGTATACGACGACGGAAACGACGCGGTTTATCTGGGCACATATTAATGTAGCCTTATGTGGGCTTTTGAGTTTTATACTGACCATTGTCTATGCTTATATTTTTGCGAGGCTACAGCTTTATGTATCAAAGTATAATAAACTGAGTCATTGTATCCAAGAAGAGGAAGCAGCAGCGAAGGCTTTAGAAGTGGAGGCGACTAGAGATGCTTTTACAGGTTGTAGAACCAGAGAGCTTGCAGTGCAGAGGTTACAGCATTATTTAGAAAAGCATATGGCTTTTTACATTATCTTAATCGACATCGATGGTTTGAAAAAAGTGAATGATGCGTATGGGCATACGGAAGGGGATTTTTATATTCAAAAGGTAGTGAAGGTGATGGAGTATACTTTTGAGGAAGAGATCATTGCACGTTTTGGGGGCGATGAATTCTTGGTCATAGGGCTAGGGAGTGATCCGTATCTACCGACCAAAAAAGCCATGCAGTGTTATGAGCAGAGTAGGCGTATCAAGGAAGTGTACAACAAACCGTATGGAACCTCAGTGAGTTATGGCATCGTCAATGTGAGTAGTGATACAAAACTGACGGTGATGGAGATGCTACACTTAGTGGATAGCCGTATGTATGAGTTGAAAAAAAGTAGAAAAAAAGATAGAATAGTAGTACGACCATGGTAGAAACGGCATCAAAAGACAGATAGAGACAGAAAAAGCGGCAGAATGTTTGGGGAGGAAAAGTGAATATGGAACAAACGCTACAAGTGACTGGCAGTAATCTCAGAGGTGTCATTAAGAATAGCATCAAGTCTAGCTATGACCAGTTTGTATGGAAGATTGATTTTGGGCAAATGGAAGAGTACATACAATTAGAGGGGGAAGCAGACTTTTCTATCAGAGATTGCTACAATCGTAAAGTAGATGCAGCGGTGAAGATTGATCAGGAGGCGTATGTGGTACGGCTGGTACCTAACGCACCTTATAAGCTCAACCAATGCTACTATTTACACATAACTTATGGCAAGAAAAGAACGAAGCTTTATGTGGTGTTTAAGGTGAGAAGCAAAGACTTATACACACTGAAGTTTAAAGATGAGAAAGAGTACCTGTATTTCGTGCGTAAAGAGCGTGAGATGCGGGTAGAGATGGACGATAATATAAAAGAGACCAAGGTACCAAAGGATAAAAGGGAGATGCTAGATTATGAGCATTTCCGAGCGAGGATATGGCCATTAGTCGTGGGAATAATCGCTTTAGTCCTAGGAGTTTGGCCAGTGACCATCATCTGTATGGTCGTGCAGTTGAGTGTGTGGACATCTACACCTAAGAAGAAGCTATATCAGCTTTCGGTGTGGTACAATAAAGGCGTGGATAGCTATAATCAAGGTGATCTAGAGCGTGCTTTAGAGTACTGGAATGAAGGGCAGAAGCTACAGATAAGCTGCAGTGCATTAGACCGTGCCATTCAGCAAGCGCGTTTAGAGGTTGGCTTATAAAGTGCGTTATGTAAAAGGAGGCAAAGTGTGCCTCCTTTTTTTGATGCTTAAACTTGGAACTTGAGCATATCTTGATTGAGCGCGGAGGTAATGTGCTGGAGGTTTGAGGTATGGGTAGCGAGTGTGTGAACTAAGGCTTGCTGAGAGGTGGTAGCGTGAAGGATGTCTTCGGCGGAGTGGGTGGTGTGCTCAGAGGTGGTACTGATGTCTTGGACGTTATAGGCTACATCTTGAAGTGCTTTTGCAGCTTCGTGGATGCTTAGGGAGATTTGGGCGATGCTTTCTTGGTCGAAGGTGAGTCGCTGGATGATTTGTTGGAAGGCTTCGGCAGTGATGGTAGCTTGGTGCTGACCTTTCTGGACTTCACCGCTTGCGTGGGCTACAAGCTGGGAAGCGAGGGTGATTTCTTTTTGCATGGTATGAAGGAGGGCGTTGATCTTAGCGGTGGCTGTGCGACTTTCTTCGGCGAGGGTGCGGATGGCGTTGGCAACGACGGCGAAGCCACTGCCAGCTTCGCCAGCGCGTGCAGCTTCGATGGTGGCGTTAAGGGCTAGGAGATTGGTCTGAGAGGCGATATTCTCGATGAGTTTTGTGATTTGCTGGATGTGGCTAGAGTTTTCTTGGAGTGTGGTGGTAGATGCTACGATTTGGGTCATGGAGTTGCTAATGGAGGTGTTTTGATGGGTGACGGCTACCATCATTTGGTTGCCTTCTTCGGCACTTGCTACCAGCTGTTCGTTATGGGAGTTGATGTCGGCAGCGCTAGAGGCGATCTCTTCGGTGCTGGAGGAGAGCTGCTCCACGAAGGCGGATACAGAGGCGATGTTCTCGGCATTTTTAGAGATGCCACCGGTGATGGTCTGAATGGAGGTGGCAATGTTTGAGGTGGAGGCATTGGAAGCTTCAGAGCTTGTGGCTAGGTCTTTTTGGACGTGCTGTAAGGTGGCGTTTTTATCTTGGATAGAGAGGATGAGTGTGTGGAGAATGCCTTTGGTCTTGATAAGGGTGTGGTAGACATCTCCTAGTTCATCGTTACCAAAAGTAAGGGTAGGTGTGGTGCGGAGGTCAAGGTTACTGATAGCGGTAAGCTCACTTTGCATGAGGCAGAGTTTCTTGCGGAGCTTTCTTAAGAAAAGCGTGGTAATGCATATGCCAAGGGAAGTGGCTATAAGCGGAAAGATGATATTTAGAAGTTGCTGTAATTGAAGGAGCGATTCGGAAGAGCGTTCGAGTTCGCTGAAGGTTACGAGGCGGTTGGCTGCAAGGGTGCTGAAGGAGTCTTCGATTTGGAGGGTAAGTTTCTTGAGACGTTTATCAGAAGTGACTACATGGGTGGTCATTTTTTTATCGAGTATTTCCAGAGAGATGGTTTTGTAAGAGTCGAAAAACGTGAGCAGTTGGTTCTGGATAATGACGTTCTTTGGATTTTGGCTAATGGGAATGAGGGTATTGATGGTGTCGATACAACCATTTATCTCAGTTATGAAGTCGTTTTTCTCTGCTTGGAATTTCTGAGGGTCGGCGGCAAGGAGTGCACCATCAAAATGAGAGAGGGCATGGTAAAAGTTTTGGTTGGCCGTATGGGTGAGTTGGAGTCTTTCGACATAGTGAAGATAGTTTTCTTGCTTTGTTCGGAGTTGGAAGGATACTGCGGTAATGAGTAGGGAACTTAGGATAAAGATACTTATAATGACGCCTAAAATACTTAGGATTTGTAGAGAGAGGTTGAATCGTTTCACGACATCACTTCCTTGGAAGGCTTATTTTGCTATTAGTGTATTAAAAAAGATTAGAAAAGGTGATTAAAGCAAGGGGGAGTAATAATGGAGTGTAAAAATTGTGGAACGACTATCGAGGAGGATGCGAGGTTTTGTGAGCATTGTCGAGATGGGATTTATGACAAATAAAGAAGAAGACCTCTTGATGGCGACCCCTGAGTACCAGCGTAAACTCGTAGATGGCATGGTAAAGGGGATCGAGAAGTACTTTGAGTAAAAGTTGCCAAAAGAGAAGAATTTTTAGCTTGTCTAATGTGTGAAATACTTGATATACTAAGTTTAAAAGAGCTGATTTTACGTACTTAAAAATATAAGCATGTAGAGAAGAGAATGAGGTTAATAGATGGACAAGGAAAGAGTAAAGCTAGATGAGGTACTAAAGTTTTTGTTTTCTACATCGAATAAAGTATTAGTCAAGTTGCTGAATGGTATATTTAACGAATCTTTTGAAGTAGATGAAGTTGAAGTGGCCGTGAGTAATAATGAATTTATAGAAGATGATCTAGGGGTATTAAGAGGTGATTTGTTCTTTGACTTGGTAAATAGAAGCAATGATAAGGTGAGTTATCACATAGAGTTGCAGACCAAAAATGATAATACAATGGTTGTTCGTATGTTTGAGTATGGCTTTAAAAAAGGTAGAGAGCAGTCTAGATATCAGTCAGATAAAAAAGCACATATAAAGACGATTTATCTACCGAAGCAAAAAGTAATCTTCTTTGAAGAAAATAAAAATATTGAAGATAGCCTAAAACTCCGCTTAGTATTTCCAGATGCTCAAGAAGTTATATATCATGTAGAGGTTATGAAATACTGGGAGTATACGGGGGAAGAACTTCGTGAAAAACAGATGTATCCATTGTTGCCATTACAATTATTTAGCTTGCGAAAAGAGTTGGAAAAAGCTAATGAAAAACAAGATATGCAAGCATTAAAGGAACTTTCACAACAAGTTAAAGCGTTAGCGAGTAAACTTGCATATGAGTCAAAAGTTCTTTTTGAAAATGACGAAATTCTAGGCGAAGATTTTCACAAAATGCTTCTAGCAGTACAAAATCTTATTGAATACTTGAATAGGAATTATTTGAATGATAAAAACTTAGAAGATGAGGTGATTAAGATGACTAAAACATTATATGATCCAGAGGTAGAAAAACGAGGCATTGAGCAAGGCGTAAAGCAGGAAAAAGTTGAAATGGCAAAGAAAATGATTGATAAAGGTTTAAATATAGAAGATATTATAGAGTTAACAGGATTGACGAGAGAAGAACTTGAGTTATTCATAATGGATAAAATCTAAGAATGACAAAGGGACTACGTTACAGAAACCTTTGAGTAAAGAGAAAAGCACCCTTTAATTGGAAATAACATACAGTAATAGCATACGGTAGTAGAAGATGAATAAAGGAAGTGATCGTATGCTAAGTTGTCTGAGGAAGCGGCCTCAAATAAAATGGATTTTGATTACAGTGGTTCTTTCTATCATGCTTTATGATTGCCTAGAAGAAGAGGATGCTGAAATTATAGGTGAATTACTAGCTCTTGCAGGCGGAGTCTTGATTATCATGGGCCTAGAAGCAGGAGAAGAAGCTTTATAAAAGGAGATGTCACAAAACTAGTGAGCTAGGTTTGTGACATCTTTTTTTAGAGTTTATAGGTAGTAGGAGACTGGATGATGTCCACCAATTTTTCTGGGTGCAGAATGATGGTGGAATGGCCGTCTTTTTTTATAATGCCCAGTTGCTTAAGGGTGAGCATCATGCGGGAAATGGTAACCGAATGAACGCCTAGGTATTTGGAAATCTCAACGTAGGTGAAGTGACGGGCTAAGCGGTAGATGCCATCAGTCTTTTGTGAGAGGTTCAGGAGGAACTTGCAGAGGCGGACATGGGTGAAATGGTCGTTGGTACCATGGAAGTGGCCTAGCACATCGTGAAAATGGGTGGCCATCGATTTAGCGATGAGGATACCGATGGAGGGGTCTGTCTCTATAAGATGATTCACTTTGTGGTACGGAATTTGGTACAGCGTGCATTTGGTCTTTGTGATAAAGTGAGAGAGCTGATAAGGATCGTGGAGATACCTTGTAGGATCTTCGGCAAGGTGGAAGTATACGCCGCCTAGTATTTGACCACTTTGGAAGTAGTGGTAGATGATCTCCTCCCCGTTTTGCGTATAGCGGACGAGGGCACAAAGGCCATCTTCGAGATAATAAAGGGCATTGGATTCGGTGGCGTCAGGCGAGATGTTAACGCCTTTTTCAAGCACTTTCTTTGTGCCGAGGGCACAGAGCTTTTGGGTAGCTGATAAAGAAGATGTAGGCATAGTGTGAGACCTTTCTTATGTATAAATTATGTAAAACTATTTTAACAATAATCCAGGGAGGAGACAATGAAAATACCGAAAAAGATGAGAAAAAATATAAAATTATGCTAAACATTTACTAAAAAAGTAGGCAAACTTAATGTATATTATTTTTTAAAGTTATAGCTTATGTTAAAATTTTGGTAGTTAAATAAATAACAAACCGATAATAAACTACTTAATGGGGGAATGAACGTGAACAAGAAGACGAAAATTTATTATTTGCACTGCGTAATTGCTTATGTATTGTTATTTGCATTGTGGAGCATGCCACCAATAGGTCCAATCACGCCAATGGGCATGAAGGTTGTAGCCATCTTGGCATGTGTCCTTTATCTATGGACAACAGTCGATACTATATGGCCAAGCTTTTTAGGAATCGTACTACTAGGGTTCTCGGGCTATGCACCGATGAATCAGGTGATTGCAAAAGCTTTTGGTAATCCCACAGCTATTTTGCTTATGTATGTTATTATTTTAACAGGAGCAATCTCTGAAGCAGGTATTTGTGAGTATATCTCAAGATGGTTTGTAACACGTAAAGTAATCAATGGACGCCCGTGGGTTTTCTCACTCATGCTTTTAGCAGGTGTTTATTTATTAGCCACATTGACAATGGCAACAGCAACGATTCTCATGTTTTGGCCTATCTTATATAGTGTATTTAAATTACTGGGTATTGATAAGAAAGATAAGTATGCAACGATTATGCTGATAGCAGTTGTTATGGTATCTACCCTTTCTTTTGCATCCACACCTTTCAAAAGTATTTTACCTGGATTATTAAATAGTTTTCAGGATGTAACAGGTGAGAGTATACAGTATCTTCCTTATATGGCAGTAGGTACAGCGATCTCAGTCGTAAGTATTTTAGTTATTGTAGGGATGATGAAGTATATCTTCAAGCCAGATGTATCAAAACTTCAAAATGTGCACGTGGATATGTTTAATCAAAATCCACTACCAAAAATGAATATGAAGCAAAGACTACTGTGTGTCATTCTAGGTGTCTTCATTTTATGGATGCTCTTACCTTCTATTTTACCAGAAGGGGCAGTAAGAACGTTTTTACAAGATACACAAAATATCGCACCACTCTTCGGAATCACACTAGGTGGGATGATTAAATTAAATGGGGAACCTATTATTCATTTCCCTAAAATTACAGCCAAGTATATGCTGTGGCCAGTCTTTTTAATGGTGGGTTCATCCAATGCAATCTTAAATGCCTTAACAGATAAGACAACAGGTATCACAGCATTCTTAGAAATGAAATTAATGCCAATGTTTGAAGGTAGAAGTATCATCGTTTTCATGGTGCTCATCATGATCATGGCGATTGTTTTAAGTAACTTATGCAACAATATCGTGGTGGCAATGCTCTTTATTCCTATTATTCATCTATTTGCTATGCAAAATGAAATTTCAGCGATTCCAATGGCGATGATGATGCTATTCTCAGTATGTTTAGGGATGATTACACCAGCAAGTTCAGCACTTGGTGCAGCGATGCATAGTAATCAAGAGTGGCTGCAGGTCAAAGATATGTATAAATACGGATTCATCATGACAGCAGTTGTTATGTTACTGGCATGTGTGATAGGTATTCCGTTAGCAACTATGATTTTTAGATAAATATTATTTTAAAATAAAGGAGAATAGACAATGAGCCAAAGTATTGA
Organism: Cellulosilyticaceae bacterium; assembly: GCA_051656485.1. Classification (GTDB taxonomy): domain Bacteria; phylum Bacillota; class Clostridia; order Lachnospirales; family Cellulosilyticaceae; genus JBOFDK01. Next base: position 11,094 of record JBOGBZ010000182.1, on the reverse strand, counting down.
TATCAAAAAAGTACAGCATTTAATTGACTTACAACATGAAAGTGAACAAGCAGTTATCCAAGCATTTGAAGATGGGAACTATACAGTAACGAACCCATTAGTGAAATTAAATCCGTATACCATTTGTCCACTGACAGCACTTGTGGCATTCCGTACAGAACAAGCAGCTAGTGTGACCGTTACGGTTAAGGGTAAGGAAGCGGCAGGAGATATCACCCATCAGTTTAAAGAAGATACCGTGCATTACATTCCTGTACTTGGTTTATACGGTGGCTATACAAATGAAGTGGTCATCAGTTTATCAACAGGAGAAGTACATACAGTTATCATCGAGACACTAGCACTTAGCGCGCAGGCAGTCTTACCAACAAAGATGGAGACTACCAGTGAGTATATGAAGGACAACCTTATGTTCGTCACATCTGCTATGCGTTCACTTGCAGGGGCATACGACTATAAAGGAGACTGCCGTTGGTATACCACAGAGAACCTTACATTTGATATGAAGCGTATCGAGAATGGACGTTTACTCGTAGGTTCATGCCGTTTCTTAGAAAAACCATACAATACAGTAGGGATCTTTGAGATGGGTATGATCGGTAAGATCTATGCAGAGTATCGCTTACCAGGTGGTTACCATCATGATAAGTGGGAGATGGAGGATGGCAATATCCTGATTCTTACACAAGACTTTGCACGTGGGACAGTAGAGGACGTATGTGTGCTTGTGGATAGAGAGACAGGAGAAGTGCTTAAGACATGGGATTACCAGACTTTCCTTCCACAAGAGGTAGCGAAGTCAGGAAGTTGGAGCGAGGATGACTGGTTCCATAACAATGCACTTTGGTATGACAAGAAGACCAATAGTATCACTTTATCAGGCAGACACCAAGACGTCTTAGTAAACATTGATTATGAGACAAGTGAGATTAACTGGATGCTTGGTGATCCAGAAGGTTGGCCACAGGAGATGGTGGACAAGTACTTCTTTACACCAGTAGGCGATGGCGACTTTGATTGGCATTATGAGCCACATGCATGTCTCGTGACACCAGAAGGGGATGTGATGGTCTTTGACAATGGTCATTTCCGTTCGAAGAATCCAGATAAGTACTTAAAAGGAGAAGATAACTTCTCTCGTGGGGTAAGATACCGTATCAATACAGAAGATATGACTATCGAGCAAGTATGGCAGTTCGGTAAAGAAAGAGGGAAGGCATTCTTCTCGCCTTATATTTCAAATGTAGAGTACTATGCAGATGGTCACTACTTAGTACACTCAGGTGGTATCGCACAAGAAAATGGTGTGACAGTAGAAGGTATCGGAAGCCGTGCAGCATTACATAATCCAAATATTAAGCTGAACTCAATTACAGTAGAAGTCCTTAATGATGAGGTGATGCTTGAACTTCACTTACCAGCCAACTACTACCGTGCAGAGAAGATGCCTATCTACCATGCAGGCGATACACTAGAGCTTGGCAAAGGTAAACTTCTAGGGACATTAGGTGTGACACCAGAGTTCAGTACATTAATCGAAGGTGCAGAACCAAGTGACGCATCAGCAGCAGACTTATATGAAGTACGCTTTGAAGAAGAGATCGATCGTTATGTCTTCCACGGCAAGTTCGAAAAAGGGCAGTTAGTGATGCTAGTACTTGAGAATGAAGCGGGAGAAGCGCATCCTTATTATATCTCTACAGCAGCAGGTGGTTCACCAAATGCTGCCATGTGCGTAGGGACTTTCCAAACATCAGACGACCGTATCGTAAGGCTGAACATCAATAAAGAGGGATTACAAGGAAGTTATCAAGTAAAACTCATCGTGGATATGAATCTGTATGCATTTGAGAAAAGCCTTGAGATGTAAGTTGTGAGTAAGTGAAAAGGATATGGCAAAACTAACGAAATAGTTTCGCCATATCCTTTTTCTGCGCTTGATACTGTGGGGAGTTGAAAATAAAGCATAATCAAGTATAATAAGACTATAATACCTAGCAAAAGGTAATACTCAAAAGAAAAGACAACAGACTAGGAGCAATTACATATGAATCAATTACAGTGTAAAGTCAAGAGAGGTGATGCAGGTGTTAGCCGAAAAGAATGATAAGATAGCCAAAGCCTACACAATCCTTGAAGTGATGAGCCAAGATAGAGTGGCACGTATGGCATACGAAGCAAGAGAAGCTGAGATTAGAGATCAGCTTACAAGAGAAGAGGAAGCCAGAGAGGCAATCGAAGAGGGCATTCAGAAGGGCATTCAACAAGGTATTGAACAAGGTAAAATAGATATGACTAGAAAAATGTTAGAGGCTGGTATGGAAGTCGCACAAGTGCAGCAAATAAGTGGCTTAAGCCTTGAACAAATAGAACAACTTAAGAAGTAAAAACAGATGTTTAAATCAGTTGACACTTGGTATATACTAGGTTTATAAACTGAGATGTTAGGAGACACACAAATGATTGAATTAGGAAAAATTCAGAAACTTACAATCGTGAGACAATCAGACTTTGGTGTATACGTCAATGCAAAAGACGGTGCGGCTGGAGAGGAGATTCTTCTTCCACGTAAGCAAGTACCAGAGGGGGCTGAGATCGGCCATGAGGTAGAGGTTTTTGTCCATAGAGATTCGGAAGATCGTATGATCGCAACTATAGAGAAGCCAAAAGTAACAGTAGGAGAAGTAGCGCAGCTAGAGGTCGTAGCACTTGCACGTATCGGTGCCTTCTTAGACTGGGGCTTACAGAAGGATTTATTCCTTCCATTCAAGGAGCAGACAGCTACTTTAAAAGTAGGAGACAAATGCTTAGTAGGGGTGTATGTGGATAAAAGTGACCGCTTATGCGCCACAATGAAAGCATATGACATTTTAGAAAGTCAGACACCTTACAGCCAGAACCAAAAGGTAGAAGGTATCATCTACCAGATCAAAGACAGTATGGGAGCGCTTGTAGCAGTAGGTGGCAAGTACCATGGTCTTATCCCACATAAAGAATTGGCTTTTGGTACGTACCAAGTAGGCGATAAGGTAGAAGCACGTGTTAAGCGTATCAAAGAAGATGGTAAGCTAGAGCTTAGCCTTCGTAAGCAAGCGTTCCAACAGATGGAAGATGATGCGACGAAGATCATGAAGAAGCTTGAAGCAAGTGGTGGCAAGTTAGCCCTTCATGATAAGAGTACGCCACAAGAAATCAAGGCAGTACTGAATATGAGCAAGGCATCTTTCAAGCGTGCAGTAGGTAGACTTCTTAAAGAAGGTGCCATCGAACAGACTGACGGTGGTATTACAAGACGCTGGTAAGCATGCACAAGGCATAAAATCAAATTAAAACATCAATCTGACTTAAAGATTGATGTTTTTTTTAGATTCTTAGGAGTTTTTCGTCCTAAAAATGAACACAATAAAAAAAGAATAAATATAACCGAGGTAGAAAATGATGATTAGTACAGTAACACTGAATCCATCTATTGACTATATGATTCAGGTGGAAAACTTGCAATTAGATGCAGTGAATAGATGTAAAAACGAAGCAATGTTTCCGGGAGGAAAAGGGATCAACGTATCCATTGTCCTTAATAATCTAGGAATTAAGAGCCAGGCACTCGGGTTCGTAGCGGGCTTTACAGGGCATGAGATTACACGACTTGTAGAGAGCAAAGGCGTGTGTGCAGACTTTATCACTTTAGAAGAAGGCCAATCACGTATCAATGTAAAAATCAAAAGTAATGAAGAAACAGAAATCAATGGCAATGGACCACATATTTCAGAAGCACATATCAAGACGCTTTATGACCAAATCCATACCTTACAACAAGGGGATGTACTAGTACTTGCGGGAAGTATACCAAATACAGTACCAGCATCCATCTATAAAGACATCATGATAAGTCTTAAGGATAAGGGCATCGAAATAGTCGTAGATGCTACCAAAGAATTACTGATGAATGTGCTACCAATGGGGCCATTCCTCATTAAACCAAATCATCATGAGCTTGGCGAGCTTTTCGGTGTAAAGATCACAACCCAAGATGAAGTCGTCGTCTATGCAAAGAAATTACAAGAGCTTGGTGCAAGAAATGTACTGATATCCATGGCAGGAGATGGTGCGATACTGGTGACAGAAGACGGATGTGAGATGCGTCATGGTGGACTTCGTGGTACAGTGAAGAACTCAGTAGGCGCAGGAGACTCCATGGTAGCAGGCTTTGTGGCGGGCTATACCCTTCATAAAGATTACAAAGAAGCGTTCAAAATGGGTATCGCAACGGGTAGTGCATCAGCATTCTCAGAAGACCTAGCAACAAAAGAAGAAGTAGAAGCTTTACTTGCAAAAATAGTTATTGGATAGTTGACAACGAAAATGGAGATGAGACAACATGAAAATTACTGATTTAATCAAGAAAGAAGGCATAAATCTAGCGTTCAAAGCAGATTCAAAAGAAGAAGCGATCAATCAGCTTGTCGATTTGATGGCTAAGACAGGTAACTTGAAAGATAAAGAAGCGTATAAGCAAGGGATTCTAGCACGTGAAGCGCAGAGTACCACAGGAATCGGTGAAGGTATAGCAATTCCACATGCGAAAAACAAAGGAGTACAAAACCCAGGACTAGCAGTAGCACGTGCCGTAGACGGCGTCGAGTTTGAAAGCTTAGATGACCAAAAAGCAAAGTTATTCTTTATGATTGCAGCACCTGAAAATGGTGCCAATGTACACCTCGATATGCTTTCTAGATTATCAGTACTTCTAATGGATGAAAGCTTCCTAGAAGAGCTTTTACAAGCCAAGTCAAAAGAAGACTTCCTAGCATGTATCGACCGTAAAGAAAAAGAGAAATTCCCAGAAGAAGTAGAAGCACCAAAAGCTTCATCTCTAGCAGTAAGCAAAGGTTACCAAGTGCTTGCGGTTACAGCATGTCCGACGGGTATCGCTCATACGTATATGGCAGCAGAAAGCTTACAAAATAAAGCAGAAGATAAGGGGATCTCACTGAAAGTAGAGACCAATGGTTCCACAGGTGCGAAGAATATCCTTACAAAAGCAGATATCGAGCATGCGACATGTATTATCGTAGCCGCAGATAAAAAGGTAGATATGGCACGTTTTGAAGGTAAGAAAGTGATCCAGACAAAAGTAGCCAATGGTATCCACAAAGCAGATGAACTTCTAGAGCGTGCAGCGAAAGGTGATGCACCAGTCTACCACCATAGTGGTGGGGCGGATGAAAGTAGTGCTTCAGGTGAGAAAGAAAGCTTTGGACGTCAAATCTACAAGCACCTCATGAATGGGGTATCGCATATGCTACCATTCGTTATCGGTGGCGGACTTCTCATAGCCCTTGCATTCCTTTTCGATGATTATAGTATCAATCCATCAAACTTCGGGTCAAATACACCATTCGCAGCGTTTTTAAAGAGTGTAGGTGATGCGGCCTTTGGCTTCATGCTTCCTGTACTTGCAGGGTATATCGCTATGAGTATTGGTGAGAGACCAGCACTAGCAGTAGGTTTCGTCGGTGGACTTCTTGCAAACACAGGTGGCGCAGGCTTCCTTGGCGCACTTCTTGCAGGTTTTATCGCAGGGTACCTTGTAAAAGCTTTGAGCAAAGTGTTTAGTTACCTTCCACAATCATTAGAAGGGATCAAGCCGACACTTCTTTACCCACTCTTTGGGACGCTGCTCATTGGTGCGATTATGACATTTGTAGTGAATCCTCCAGTAGCAGCAGCAAATATGGGGCTTACAAACTTCTTAAATAGTATGGGTACCACAAGTCAAGTGATGCTAGGCATTGTAGTGGCAGCAATGATGGCCATCGATATGGGTGGTCCAATCAACAAAGCAGCTTATGTATTCGGTGTAGCGTCATTAGAGTCAGGTAACTTTGCCATTATGGCAGCAGTTATGGCAGGTGGGATGGTGCCACCATTAGCTATCGCCATTGCTACAACAATTTTCAGAAATAAATTTACAAAAAAAGACAAAGAAGCAGGTCTTACAAACTACATTATGGGACTTTCCTTCATCACAGAAGGCGCGATTCCTTTTGCAGCAGCAGACCCACTACGTGTGATTCCAGCAGCAGTAGTAGGTTCAGCAGTAGCAGGTGGTCTTACAATGGCATTTGATTGTGCCCTACGTGCACCACATGGTGGTATCTTCGTCTTACCAGTTATTCAAAATCCATTAGGTTATGCAGCGGCAGTTGTGATAGGTGCAGTAGTAGGTGCCATCATTCTAGGTATGCTAAAAAAAACAATCAACCAATAAAAGGTTCAAAGACAGGTTCAAAAACAGGCATGTAAACAGATGTGCCTGTTTTTTTAGTATTTTTTTACAAAAATAAGAAAAAATATTTAAAAAGCTATAGAAATATAGTAAAATAAAGATAATCACAAGGGGATGTTAAGCGAATGTAGTTCCTGGTGTAAGAAGGGTAAGGAGAACGGGGAAAATGCCAAATGAGCTATTAGATCCAAAAATAGATTTTGTGTTTAAACAACTATTTGGAAAGCATCCAATGATTAGCGTAGCCTTTTTAAACGCAGTGCTTAAGTGGAAAGTACCGTTGAAAAGTGTGGAATTAAAAGAGCGCTTGACAGAAAAAGTAGACCAAAAAGATCAAGTAAGTATTATCACCCTAAAGGGGACGACGGTTCAAGATGAGAAAGTAACCATCGAATTATGGCTTGCAAATCAAGACGATATACTACGCAAAAATCTTTACTTTGTCGGCAAACTATGGGACATGCAAACACAAGGAGAAAATAATTATAAGTTACTAGGAAAGACCGTTTATATTAATTTGCTTAACTTTAAGTATATTAAAGATACAAAGGTACATCATACATACCGCTTAAAAGAAGTAGATACCCATGAGCAGCTTTCAGACATGCTAGAGATTCATTTTGTGGAGATTCCTAAGTTTGATAAAGAGATGATGACGCCTAAGCAATTAGAAGGCAAAAACAATGAGTTAGAAGGGTGGCTCCAGTTTTTGAAGTACCCAGAGGCCCATGATGAGAAGCAAAGCACAAAGGAAATCAATGAAGCTTACCGTCAGCTTCAGCGTATGAGTAAGGATGAGACACAACGCATGCTCTACCAAGTGAGATGCAAGATGATCCATGATGAATTGGTAGCCTTACAGAAAGCAAAGAAAGAAGCGATGCAGCAGGGGATTCAGAAGGGCATCCAGCAGGGCATCCAGAAGGGGATTCAGCAAGGCATTCAGCAAGGAATGATAGAAGAAAAGAAAAAGATCGCGAGAAACTTAATTAAAGCCAAGATGACAGATGAGCAAATCATAGCCATTACAGGACTTGGGCAAGCAGAAATTATGGAACTCCGCATGTGAAAGGCTTTACATAAAACGCAAAATAAGTATAATGAGAAGTGCATCGATTAAATGGTGTGCTTCTTTTTTGAAGAAAATATAAAAAAACTGGAACTTTTTATGTTAAGCCTACGTCTTAAAGACAATACATAAAGAATAAATACATGTTAAAGAGGAGAATAACTATGAAATTAAATAAGAAATTAGTAGCGATGATGCTTGCAGTAGCAGTAGGGGGATCACTTGTAGGATGTGGTCAAAAAGAAGAGCCAAAACCAGAGGTTACAAATCCTGTAACACCAGAAGTAGAAGATGAAAATAAAGAAGAAGATAAAGAAGAAGTAAAGCCAGAAGAAGACAAAACAGAAGAAGAGAATAAAGAAGAAGTAAAACCAGAAGAAGATAAAAAAGAAGAAGACAAAAAAGAAGAAGTAAAGCCAGAAGAAGATAAAAAACCAGCAGTAAAGCCAGAAGTAAAACCAGATCCAAAGCCAGAAGTAAAACCAGATCCAAAGCCAGAGGTAAAACCAGACCCAAAACCAGAGGTTAAGCCAGATCCAACACCAGAAGTAAAGCCAGATCCAAAACCAGAAGAAAGCAATAAAGTGGTATTAGCAGACCTTATGAGCAAGATGCTTGAAGAACAATGTATGCCAATGCCAATGCCAATCGAAGGTGACTTAGCGAAGGATTCTTTCTACATTGATACAAATGTTGTAGAAGAGTATACAATCATGAAAGCTGGACGTTCACCAGGTGTAGGTGTAATCGCAATGGTAAAAGCAAAAGACGGTCAGTTAGAGGCAGCAAAGACAAATATGGCTAAAGCCCTTGAGTCAGCAGTAGGTAGTGCTTTCTACCCAGATGAAGTAGAAGCAGCACAAAATGGAAAAGTGGTTACAAAAGGTAACTACGTAGGTCTCTTCATCTTAAGTGAAGACTTCCAAGATTCAATCATCAAAATGTTCAACGAAGCAGTAAAATAAGCATTTAGTCAACTAACAATACACACATAACATACGGAGGGAAAGAGAATGGTTTTTAGTAGTTTATTATTCTTATTTATTTTCCTACCAGTATTTCTAGCAGTTTATTACGTAGCTCCACGTGGGCTACGTAATTTCATTTTATTCGTAGCGAGTCTGATGTTTTATGCATGGGGAGAGCCGATCTATGTAACGATTATGCTTTTCTCAACAGTGCTAGATTATACAGTAGGAAGATGTATCGACAAATACCGTGAGCATCCACTTGTTCCAAAGATTGCCTTAGGGGTATCAGTAGTTGGAAACTTAGGGATGCTAGGATTCTTTAAATACGCAGATTTCTTTATTGGTAATATTAATAATGTCTTTAATGTAGATATGGCACTGCTGAAGATTGCACTGCCTATCGGTATTTCATTCTATACGTTCCAAACCATGTCTTACACCATCGATTTATATCGTGGTAAGATAGGGGTTCAAAAGAATATTATTTCCTTTGGTGCCTATGTAGCCATGTTTCCACAGCTCATCGCAGGGCCTATCGTTACCTATGCGACAGTAGAAAAGGAACTCAATGAGCGTAAGGAAACGATGGATGCTTTTGGCCTCGGTGTGACCCGCTTTATTGAAGGTCTCGGAAAGAAAGTCCTTTTGGCAAACAATATCGGACTGCTATGGGAAAATATCAAAGGCATGCCGCAGAATGAGCTTACTTTAGTAGCCAGCTGGCTAGGTATCGTAGCTTTTGGTCTGCAATTGTACTTCGACTTCAGTGGCTACTCAGACATGGCTATAGGTCTTGGTCATATGATGGGCTTTAAGTTCCCAGAGAACTTTAATTATCCTTATCTATCACGCAGTATTACGGAGTTTTGGCGTAGATGGCATATGACCCTTGGAAGCTGGTTCAGAGAGTATCTGTATATTCCATTAGGGGGTAATCGTGTAAGTAAGCCGAAATTCTACCGTAACTTAATGGTGGTATGGTTCCTTACAGGTTTCTGGCATGGTGCAGGCTGGAACTTCGTGGTATGGGGACTCTTCTTTGGGGTACTCATCATCATCGAACGTGCAGGACTTTTAAAGTTCTTAGAGAAATTACCACGCTTTGTATCTCACAGTTATCTTTTAGTACTGATCATGATCAGCTGGGTATTCTTCTCTTTAGAAAGTGGCAGTCAGATTATGACTTACCTAAAGGCGATGTTTGGCATGGGAAGTGGTGGCTTCGTGGATACGAAAGCTATGTACTACGTGACCAACTATGCGCTCATACTAGGAATCGGTATGAGCTTTGCCACACCAGTGATGCAAAAGCTTAAGATGAAGCTTAAGCCATGGATGCTTTATGCATTCTATATGGCGGTGCTTTTATTAAGCACAGCGTATCTTGTGGATTCTACATTCAATCCATTTTTATATTTTAGATTTTAGGAGGTGTATACTATGAATAAACGTTTTCATATAGCGATGGCACTTTCTTTTGTAGTGTACATCGGTGGATTTTTTAGTCTACAAATACTAGCGAAGGATAAGGAGTTTTCAGACCTTGAAAATAGAGGGTTACAAATGCTACCAAACTTTACGATGGAGCGTTTCTTAGAAGGGAAATTCGGAACGGACTTTGAAAAGTATATCGCAGACCAATTCCCAGGGCGTAATACGTTTATAGCCCTTAAGTCCCATGTAGAGTTAGCATTGCAAAAGAAAGATAATAATGGTGTGTATATCGGGAAGGATGGCTACTTCCTTCAGGAGTTTAAAAAACCAGATGAAGAATTGATGGCAAAGAATATCGACTATGTAAACCGCTTTGCAGAGAAAGCCAATGTATACTTTATGCTGGCACCTACGGCTACAAAGGTACATGAAGATAGACTACCAAGCTTTGCCACACCTTATGATGAAGGGGTATATATCAAGGATTTCACCGAAGAGCTAAGTGACAAGGTGCATCTCGTAGATGCTTTAAGTAAATTATCTGAACACAAAGAGGAAGCGATTTACTACAAGACCGATCATCACTGGACGACTCTCGGGGCGTACTACGGCTATACGGCTTTTTGTGAGGCTTATGGCATAGAACCTTTAGCAGTAGAAGACTTTGAGCGTCTACCAGCAGGTAAGGACTTCTATGGAACGCTGTTCTCTAAAGGGAACTTTACGTTTGCTACACCAGATGTGGTAGAAATCTTTGAACCAAAGCAGCCAGTGGAAATGACAGTGACTTATGTGAATGATGAAAAAGTGGTAGATAGCTTGTATGAGATGAGTCATCTGGAGAAGAAGGATAAGTACAGCGTCTTCTTAGATGGTAATCATGCCATGATCGAAGTGAAGACAAATGCAAACAATGGCAAGAAGCTAGCAGTCGTTAAGGACTCTTATGCCAATGCTATGATGCCTTTCCTTGCACAGCATTTTGAAGAAATCTACATTCTTGACTTACGTTTCTTAAATGCATCGATTCCTAGTTATCTTGAGGAAAGAGGCATAGAAGATGTACTCATGCTTTATAACGTACAGAACTTCGCAACATTGAATAAATTAAGCCTCATTGCAAACTAAAAAGTCTTGTCAAAGACAGGAAAGTTATGAGTTTATAAAAAAAGTAAAATTCTTGCAAATAAGGTAGAAATATAGACAAGGTCCCTATCCTCTAGGTACAATAGGTAAGAAATCGTACTAGAGGAGGGGACTTTTTATGTGTATGAAAAAACGTTTACTTTGTGTAGGTATTGCAGCGATGATGTGCTTTGCGCCGATGACTT
>JBOGBZ010000181.1:0-9696 GCA_051656485.1 Cellulosilyticaceae bacterium | reverse complement strand
AATATGCGCATGAAGAGAGTCGAACTCTTACGCCAAGGGCGCTAGATCCTAAGTCTAGTGCGTCTGCCAATTCCGCCACACGCGCATATAATGAGCCACCCGGGGCTCGAACCCGGGACCACTTGATTAAAAGTCAAGTGCTCTACCAACTGAGCTAGTGACCCACAGCTCAAATCTTGTCCGAAGACAACAGGGCTAGGAGGATTCGAACCTCCGAATGCAGGAATCAAAATCCTGTGCCTTACCGCTTGGCGATAACCCTTTATTACATTTTTCAAAAGCATAGGGTGAAGAAGGAGATTCGAACTCCCGGCCTCCAGAGCCACAATCTGGCGCTCTAACCAACTGAGCTACCCCCACCATATACAATGACCCATAGGGGAATCGAACCCCTGTTACCGCCGTGAAAGGGCGGTGTCTTGACCGCTTGACCAATGGGCCTTATAGGCTTGTCTTGCTAGCGGCTTGTGTGCCCCTCGCTTGACTACTTCGGTAGTATATCATACCGATTGACTTATGTAAATACCTTTTTTAACTTTTTTTTATTTTTTTCTTGAACGTCTTTTTTAGTATGTGTAATTCCTCTTTAATTATACTTTTACTTTTCTTTTTCTTTTTCTTTCCACCAAAAACCTCTCATTTTTTTGACTGATAAGACGATATGTAGGATATACTAGTAATGTAAAATGTTATGCTTTGGGAGGGATAATCCATGAATCACACAGAAGCTACCACAAAACAAGACTTTGCAAACTTCCTTACAGACACACGTGAACAGATCACATACGACAATAAAGTTTTCACTAAGAAGCCTAAGGGCAAGATTATCAAAATTAAGGTAGACGATGAACTCATCTATGAAGTTCATAAAGAAAAACGAATGCTTATCGTTACAGATGCACTTTTCTGTACCTTTAATCGTGATGAGTATTGGGACCTAGCAAGACTTGCTGATTTAGAAGAAGTCATCGCTGACCCTGATACGCTTATTCGTGTTTAGTATATCTCCCTATTATCCATTTATACACAATGCGTGCTTTCTCTTTATGAAAAGGCACGCATTTTTATTTGGTCACTCCATATCTTACCCCAAATATTATTATAGGTATCACTATTGCAAATCTTTTTGGAGTTCATCAATTTCTTCTTTTACATCATACATAATACGTTTACACTCTTCGTAGTCTTCTTTCGTTACCAGATGATAGTCTGGTCCTGGATATCTCGTATCGTAATAATAATTTGTAAGATAGGTCAAATCTTTAATATCTAGTTGTATCTGTGGTAAAGTACTTTTCAACGCTCGTCCTAAAGTTTTTAGCGAATGTGACCTTAAAATATCCATCAGATTATCTTCTATATACACTTGCTCGATAATACTCTTTAGAAGTTTCTCTACTATTTGCTGACATAATGCCGCTGGTTGATTGTAATATCCCGTATCTCCTATTGCTTCTAGATATGCTATATCATTACATGCAATAGCATAGTAACTATTTACATTCATTTTCCTCCTCCTCCCATAGTATTTTTTTGTCCTTCATAACACTTTTACAAAATGCACTTTCTACACTATAAAAACTGTTATATTCACTTATAAGAAGGTCTATACCTAACTCTTCTGCAGCTTCATAAAGCTCACCTTTTTCTCTTCCTACAGGTACTTCTTTATAAAGCACATAGATATCTATATCACTGGTTGCCTTATAGTCTCCTCTTGCAACGCTACCATAAACACCTATTTCTAGAGGACTAGTAGATTTTAAAATAGACAGGATCTGCTCTATCTTTTTTTGTTGACGCTTTTTTAATACATCTCTAATTTTTTGAATCTCTTCTACCATCCTCTACTCACCTCTTTTACTTTTTTTAAGTATATCCTAATTTGTATTTCATTTAAACCAGTTCTCTACTTATATCTAGCAATTCTGCTTCTGTATTCGCCTCTATAAACTGTATAATCTCATCCATCATAGCATCTGCTAGTTTATCTGTATTACTCACTACACTAAGTCCTATGACGATTGTCTGATGGATGTCTTGTGCATCCACTTCTGCTATTGCTACGTTGAATTTACTACTTGCCTTACCAAGTATGCTACGTACGACCATACGCTTTTCTTTAAGTGAATGTACCCATGGTGCACTGAATTTCAGTTCCGCAATGCCTACTACCATTTTCTCACCTACTTTTATGAAGTAGTTTTATTTTCCCCAATTTTCCTCTATAAAATCCTTACGTCCAGAAGTTTCATACTCTGTAGCATATGCTTCAGGGTTCTTCTTATAGTAGTCTTGGTGGTATTCTTCCGCTAGATAAAAAGGTGCTACTGGCAATACTTTGGTTACGATTGGTCTACTGAATTTGCCACTTGCCTCAAGCTTTTGTATATACTGCTCTACCAATCTTTGCTGCTCCTCATCATGATAAAAAACAGCTGTCGTATAGCTCTCTCCACGATCGATAAATTGCCCTGCTTCATCTGTTGGATCGATGATTTTGAAGAATACCTCTACCAATGTTTCATAGCTTATGACCTCTTCATCAAAAGTGATTTCTACTGCTTCTCTATGCCCTGTAGTCTGAGATTTAATGTCTTCATAGGTAGGATTCTCTACCTGCCCACCTGTATAGCCTGATATCACTTGGTGTACCCCTTCATACTTATCAAAAGGCTTAATCATACACCAAAAACATCCCCCTGCAAATGTTGCTTTTTTCATCATTCTTGCCTCCTTATGCTGTCATTTTATTCTTCTTTATTTATACCATACTCTAAGTCTACTTATCAAATCCCTATCTGTAAGCTATAGTCAAAGGCCTTTACTAACATAGGCTATAAATACCACTGCCCTTACAAATAAAAAACAGCAACTTCATATAAAGTCGCTGTCTTCACTCATAAACTATTTTTCCCCTTCTGTAATGACATATTCTGCCATGTCTACCATTTCATCTACTTCAAATCCAAAGTCATTTCCTCCGATATAATACTCTATCCCATCCTCATACCAGCTAACACTTTGTATTTCTTCAATACTTATTTCAGGTGCTCCTATAGATATTACTAATTGCCCCGCTGCTTGTTCCGCTTTATCTTCATCTGTCATTTCATAATCTGGCGGTACAAACTTGAATAGTTGTGCTGTATAGTAAATTTCGTTGCCTTCTATAATTGCTACACATTCTGCCCCTATATTGTTCACTAATGCCTTATCTATTTGTGTTGCATGCATAGATAAGTATCTACTATCTCCTGCTTGTTGATAGCCAAATGAAACGTTTTTTGTTTTTGCGATTATCTCCCCCATTTCATCTGTTACTGAACCTTCACCTACACCACCTCTCACATATTCAAAATCTGGTGGCAATGTCTCTGTATACTTAGGAAGAAATCCTGCATCTTCAAGGATTGTCTCTGCTACTGGTAATTTATGATATTTTAACATCGTTGATCCAGACCGACTACTCATATTTGTTAGTCCAACTACTGTTATAGAACCTAGTGCTAGGCAACTCGCCATAGCTACTAATATCTTCTTACTTTTTCTTAGTGGTTTATTTTTATTTACTTTCATTTCACTGCACTCCCTTTGATAGATTTGTTCTCTTATCCTATTAAATAATTCATCGGATGGCTTTATACTCTCCGCTTTTTTACTCAGTGTTTGTTCGATTTCTTTTTCTAAACTTTGATTAACTTTCATACTCTAACACCTCCCTACTCCTGTTATACATAGGTACTTGTCGCAAATTTTCTTCTAACTGTTTTCTTGCTCTATAGAGTCTCGACTTCACTGTCCCTTCCAGACATCCCATTGTTTTAGCAATCTCTCTTATGGAAAAGTCATTATAATAATAAAGTATGACAACGACTTTCAGTTTTACTTCTAGCCGCTCTATCTGCTCATACAACTCACTTTTCATCTCATTTGCCCTGATATCCTCTTGCCACACTGTGCTCGTATGAGCCTCTGTATAAATTGACATATCTTCTGTCAGAATTAACTTGCCTTCTTTTTTCATATATGTCCATGTGGTATGTGTCAAAATCTTAAAAAACCACGTCTTAAAATAAGACGGATTTCGAAGAGACTTAATGTTGAGATAACAAAGTACAAATACTTCTTGTAAAATATCTTCACTCATACTCTTATTATTTGTCAGAAGATAGATTGTTTTTAGAGCACTACCCTTATAGTTTTCAAACAATTGCTCAAACGCTTTCATGTTACCTTCTTGTACTTCTTTGACTAAGTCAATTTGATTCACAAAGTTTCCTCCTTTGTACACTAGATGCATCTACCTATATAGAGTATTTATTTATCTGATTGGTTCATTTTTTTTAATTTTACTTAAAAAATATCCCATCCTTTTGACGAAGGGGATATTTTAAGATAAAACTCTTTATTATTTAATCTTGATAACTACCGTCTCACTCATCTCTACCCTACGTGTAAATAGTGGTGACAAATACACCGTATCGTATGGATAATCCACCAAAGGAATCCTTACTTCAAATACATCTACCCTATCTACTACTTTCTTCTGTTCCTTATTATAATCACTCATACTGGATGTGGAGTAGCTATTAATTTCATATTCCTTATCATACTCATCATAGAAATTATGATCCCAGAGTTGATAGTGATGGCCTTCTTCATAGTAAGATGCATGGAAAGTAAGCATCCAGTCACTACCGATTCGCTCTGCACTTTCAAAGCTTACACCTTCTGCTAGCCACTCTGCTTCTACATTGGTAAGATCTAACTTTGTCCTCGTTCGATCTTTGTCTAGCCATTCTACCGCCGTGATATACATGGTCAGCTCCTTGCTCTTAGAGAAGAAAGCACTCTCAAGTCGGTGGTCTTCCATCATAGGGGAATCTACTTTACCACTGGCACTGATGCCATTGGCTACTTTATCAAAATGCTCACCTTTTTCATTAACAATATAAAACTTTAGGCTTTTGAGCCATGCTGTATTACTCGCCACATCATCCAACCTAATATTCATATGTGTAGGATAGATGCCTACTTCCTCTAGTATCAGCTGCTGCCCATCTAGCATAAAAGGTTGCTCCAATACCATCTGCTCACCTTGTGCCGTGTAGTAAGGATCAAAACGCAAGTCAAATACAAAGGCACCTAGTTCCGTCTCCCCCTTTGGCTTTACTTCTTCCGACACCTTTGTGGGGATGGTTGCCAAATCTTCTTCCCACATGCTGTATTCGTTTCTTCCTAGTACATTAAGGGTTAATTGGATGCTCTCTGGCATTTTTTCCTCTATAAAGTCCACTACTACTGAATATAATGTGCCATCTGCTTTTTCATAGCCGCCTGACCTTAATCCATAGCCTTGTAGCTCGGTGCCATCTAGTGCACTTATTTGAGGCCTAATGTTTAATTTATCCCATTCATCTGACTTCAGAGAATAGAATATATTGACTTGCTTTTGGTCTACGATCAGGTACTCTATCTTTGCTGTCACCCCATTTGCTTGCTGCTCTATATTGATAGGCTGTACATACTGATTTTCTACTGCTGCTGATAGCGAAGGTGAAAAAGCTACTGCTTTAGCAAGTTCTTTTAATACAGGAATTTGTCCACAAGTGTAGGCAAAAGTGGGGACAGTATTCACAAGTAAAACGAAAACTGTGCATAACATTAGCATACTACTTGCAGGTATCGCCCAGAATCTTCGCTTTTTTCGTTGGTTTAACCTAGCTTCCACACGTTGCATCGTATAATCTAGTTCTATGGGCGTGTCTTCTAATGCTTCTAATAATGCTTCATACTCTTCTCGACGTTCTATCCTTTTATCATTCTTCATCCTTCTACCTCCTCACTAAGTTCTAATCGCAGAAGTTGCAAAGCTCTTCTCTGCCTTGTAACCACCGTTCCTTGAGGTAACTTCAATGCCTCTGCTACCTCATGTAAGGTATATCCTGAAAAATACCTAAGAATCACAATCTCCCTAAGTTCTATGGGCAAGGTAGCTAAAGCTTCCTTTAAGGGCAGTGCATCATAATCATAGGCTACCCCCACATCTATGCTTTCTCTAATCTCCGTCTTTGTCACTCGCTTTAATTCTTTTTTACACTCATTAATGAGTATCCGTGTAATCCATGTATTAAAATACGCTGGTTGCCTGAGTTGCCACAGTGCTTTATACGCCTTATAAATGGTCTCATCCACAACTTCTAGTGCACTGGCTTCACTTCCTAGATAAAGATATGCCGTCTTATAAAGCTGCGTCTTCATTCCTTCCACACTACTGGCAAATGCTTTCTTATCCATCGTCTCCCCTCCCTCTCTGTGCTTTCTATTTATTAGATTATCTACTACCCCTTTTTGATTGCATCAAATACTATTTTTTATTTTATTATAGTCCTTTTTAGGAAGGTATCCTAATCCTAAATAAAAAGAGTATCACAAAACGCTGCTACGCGTCTGTAATACTCCTTAATCCTATCGCTATTATTCTTTACAGTAGATGGCTATCGCCTCTGACATCAGTTTAGCTGTACCTTCTCCATGCTGGTCTATATTTTTAGTAAACCTTTCATCTGCTACATACATAAGCCCAAGCCCTGAAAGTATTTCTTTTGTACACTGATAAAAACTATTGCTAATATGGTCTTGCCATTTTCTTACTAGCTCCTGAACTTCATCGCTTTCTGGTGCATAGCCACGATGCTCTCCGAATGCTTGTAAAATCACATCTCCCTCCACAGTAACTTCTCCCCATTTCTTCTTATCATAATGCTTGGTCTTTTCCTTACTTTCTTTATACGCATCCGTACTCCCCCAACGCTCTTTTACCTCGTCTGCATATTGTTTTTTAGCTTTTTCAATCTCTGTCATATCAAATGCTTCAAAATTCATATCTTTTTCTCCTTCCAATTGTCTATCCACTAATTCAATCAAGCCTTCTAAACGCTTTCTTTTTTTAATCAAAAGCTCGCGATGCTTAGCCAATGCCTCTTCTTTATCATACTGAGGATTGGTCATAATCTCTTTTATCTGACCTAACGAAAAATCTAGCTCTCTAAAAAATAAGATTTGTTGTAACCGTTCTAAGTCTGTGGCTTCATAGATACGATAGCCTGCTTCAGTTACTTTACTTGGCTGTAAGAGGCCTATTTCATCATAATAATGTAAGGTCCGCACTGTGGTACCTGCCATCTTTGCCACATCATTTATTTTCAAACGTTGCCACCTCCTTCCGTCTCTCTTATAAATATGAGTTTATACTATGACGTAACGTAAGAGTCAATACTTATTTTAAAATAATAAAAATCACCTTATGCCCTTACATAAGATGATTCTTCTCTTGGATTTCTTTATTTTTATAAAGGATGCTACATATAAGTGCTGTAATAGGCGATACCACTACGAGTCCAATGCATCCGACGAAAGTATGCAATATCTCTGATGCAATGGATTTAGAGTTAAGAATACTTAAAAGCGGTGTCCCTTGAGCCATATATACCATCATCACTGTGATGAAGCTTCCCATATAAGCTAGCAGTAACGTCGTTGCTTGTGAACCTACTACTGATTTACCTATATGTAAGCCTGACTGAAGAATCTCTCGACGCGTTAGATCACTTCTCTTCGCCACGACTTCTTCTAATGCAGCTGAAATATCAATCGCTAAGTCTATCATGGCACCTGAACATGCAAGATAGATAGAAGCTTGATAAATAAGTGTGAGATTTAAGTCTTGGAACCCTGCATAAAGGAGTGACTCCGACCACTGCATCACTGTACCATCCACTTTAAATAAACTTCCAAATCCAATAGCTAATAAGCAGGTGATAAGCGATGCACTTCCTGCTCCTAATATGGCACAGTAGGCTTTCTTCGTAAATCCAGCTACTAAGATTAAGGTAACGACTGCCATCGATAAACCGATAAATAAGCTGACCAACATCGGATGATAGCCTTTAAGCAGAAGTGGTATCAATAACTTCCATATACACACTAAACTAAATGCAAAAGAAATAATGGTACGAACACCTGTTGCGCCAGAAAAAAGAATAAGGGCGCCCATGAAGACGAGTACAATAAGTAATTCCTTATTTAATCGATAATGATCCAGCATATTTACAAAAAGGATTTCACCCGCTTCATCCATCTCCACTAAAACCAGTGCTTCATCTCCTGTGGTAAAGAGCTTATCAAACTCTAATTTGCCACTTAAAAAATTAACTGCTTCTAGTTTCTTTCCTTTATGTATGCCCTGACGAATCTCTACCTCACACACTTGGCTTCCTTGTTTTAAGAGGCCATTGTTATAAACACCAGATTCATTAGTGGTAAGTACTTTAGCTTTCACACTTTCTGCATTCACATACAGTTGCTTCTCAAATCCTGTTGGCAATAAACAAAGTATGCCTATAATGATTAGGCATACTAAGGAAAATATAAGATTTTTATTATTCATGTACTTCTTGATTACCATGCTGTGACTACTCCCTTTTATTTCAGGTCACAAATCTCTACGAGTTTAGTGAAGATATCTGTATTATCATATGCACCTACGAAAAGTTCTTCACCTTGGCCCATTGCGTAGACTGGCACTGGCACACCTGTATGTGAGTATGATGTCCAACCTATACCTGCTTTGTTATTTAAAATATGCGTAAGTGTCACACTAAGTGGGTCATAACCACCATATAAAAGCTTCGCTTCTTCATCGCTTGTACGTTCTTTTTTAGGTTTCATTGTCTCTTCAAAAGCTTTTTCAAGCTTTTTGTATTCGTAATCAGATAATACAAGTTGTGGATTTTTAGCTCTGCCACTATTCGCCTTTGTTACTAGCCCAAAATTCTTCTCTATAAGAGGTAGTAAGCCTTCTAAAGTTGCATCTGCCCCTTTTTCTTCTTTATAAGTATTCACTAACTTATCAAATTCCACATAGCTCATCTTTTGATTCGCTAAGATATCGAATGTTGTGTTATAACCAGTCGTTGCTTGCCCTATCGACATACCACCAGTCTCATGATCTCCTGTCACAAGGATAAGTGTCTCTTCTGGATGTTCTTTTGCAAAGTCTACTGCTACTTGAATCGCTTCATCTAAGGCTAGTACATCCCCAATATTTGCTCTTGCATCATTTGCATGACCTGCCCAGTCGATCTTTCCACCTTCGACCATCATAAAGAACCCATCTTCATTATCTAGTACTTCAATACCTTTTGATACGAAGTCTTTTAATCTAAGTTCGTCTTTTGATGCATCAATATCATAATTCATTGCTTGCGAATCTTGAATATTTGGAGTGATAGTATATACCTTACCTGAGTTATTGTTCAGTGCCATAATCTCGTCTTTTGTATCTGCGATGGCATACCCGTTTTCTTCTATAATCTCAAAAGCATTTCTTTGACTACCATCTTTTCCTTTTGGTTGTGCAAGTGAGCCTCCTGCAAAGTAATCAAAGTTACTTTCTGCAAGTTGCAGTGCGATATTGTACATATTACTTCTAGATACTTCGTGTGCATAGAATGCTGCTGGTGTCGCATGATCGATAGATACACTTGAAACAATCCCTACTTTGTAGCCATCTGCTTTTAATTTCTCTGTAATGCTTTCTGGCTTTGTCTTCTTATCTGCATTATATCCTATAACACCGCTATGTGTTTTGATACCACTTGAGATAGCTGTAGCTGTGGATGCTGAGTCTGG
>JBOGBZ010000180.1:0-3126 GCA_051656485.1 Cellulosilyticaceae bacterium | reverse complement strand
TAACAGCATAGCCTTCTTTTGTAACAAGCATCCCATCAGCAGTGATACTAAACTTACCATCTCTTGTGTAGGCCATACCGGCGGGTGTTTCTACTACAAAAAAACCATCCCCTTGTATAGCTATATCGACAAGCCCATCCGTTTTCACAAGAGACCCCTGTGAAAATTGTGTGTAGACTTCATCTACACGTACCCCTAATGCCATGCGACCGATAGGCCCATCTGGTGTGGCATTACCCCCACCTATTTTGCTCATAAGTACTTCTGGAAAAGATGAAATGACTACATCGTCTTTTTTATAGCCTGCTGTATTCACATTGGCTAGGTCATTTGAAATAACATCCATTTTCTTGGCTTGTGCATTCATTCCTGTTGCCGCTGTATAAAGGCCTCTGATCATTAATATCCCCCTTTTGAGTATGCGTACTCTATAAATAGCCCAGTTCCGATAGCCACACACGATACGGCATCGTCTGCTATAACCGCTTGAATCCCTATTTTCTCTGTGATTAACTTATCTAAACCATAGATAAGGCTACCGCCACCTGTAAGCACGATACCTCTATCTGCTATATCTGCTGCCAACTCTGGTGGGGTTACTTCTAAGACGGCATGAACTGCATCAACAATATCATCGACAGATTCAGCTAATGCCTCAAGCATTTCTTCTGAAGTTAGTACGATATTTTTTGGTAAGCCAGTAACGAGATTTCTTCCACGCACGTTCATTTCTGCTGGCACTTCTCTTTTATAAGCACTTCCAATATTGATTTTAATCTCTTCAGCGGTACGTTCACCGATAAGCATACTGTGCTTCTTACGTACATAACGCATAATGGCATCATCAAAATTATCCCCTGCAACTTTGATAGATCTTTTGACAACTGCACCACCTAGTGAGATGACCGCAACGTCTGCCGTCCCCCCTCCGATGTCTACAATCATACTTCCACAAGGTCTACTGATATCAATACCAGCACCAATCGCTGCTGCAATAGGTTCTTCTATAATTTCTACACGTCTAGCACCTGCTTGTCTTGTAGCATCTTCTACTGCACGTTGCTCCACCTCTGTAACCCCACTTGGAACACATACCGCAATACGTGGTTTAATCAGTCTATTGCCTATGGCTTTATGAATAAAATATTTAAGCATTTTTTCTGTTGCATCATAGTCATCTATAACACCACGTCGAAGTGGTCTAATGGAGGTAATATTTGCCGGTGTTCTTCCGATCATTGCGTGAGCTTCCTCGCCTACAGCGATAAGTTCATTAGTCTTTGTGTTGACAGCTACAATAGACGGCTCTTGAAGTACAATGCCCTTACCTTTTATATAGATGAGTACAGATGCTGTTCCTAAATCAATTCCTATATCTGTGCCTCTTCCAAAAAACATATTGTCTCCTTTTCTATCCTGTATATTTTCATCTATTTTTGTCATATTTTCATAGTTATTATTACTCATATTATACATGAGCCTTAGTTAGATTGCAAAAATTTTCTTTACTTCAAACATTTAAATATATCCCCATTCAAATCCCCCAATTTAAAAGGCTATAGCATCACATACTATAGCCCCTTTTACCCCATCTATTTCATTAATCCTGAATACTTTTCCTTGGTCGCTAACCCACCACGCAAGTGGCGTTCTGCCTTATTCAGTTCTAAGACCTTTCTGGCCTCCATGGCAAGCTTTGGATTAATTTTTTCTAATCGTTCTGTAACGTCTTTATGGACCGTACTTTTACTGATACCAAATTTCTTGGCGGTTTCCCTTACAGTAGCATTTGAATGAATAATAAACTTTGCAGCTTCTATGGCTCTTTCTTCGATATAAGTTTTCAAGAAAAGGCCCCCCTTAACACAACTCTTGATTAATAGATATGCTAAGAAGTCCTCATTTATACCGAAAATATAAAGTAGACAAGCCAAAAAAGTACATCTTTTTTATTTATTTGACGAATAGCCTGTCTTCCTAAAAAAACGCACAAAAAAAGGCTTCGATGGTTATATTTCGAAGCCTTCTTTTGTATAGATTTTATTCTTGGACATGTCCCATATCAACGCCTGCTACATCTTCGTGAAAACTAAGAATTGTCGTTGGATCGATGACATTACCCTCGTGTTTTACTTGCATATACACATTGTATGATAAGTCAGCAAATGGACCTGTACCATTACCCACTGTACCAATCACTTGTGATGCATCTACAACTTGTCCAAGCAAGTCTTTATCTGCTTTTCCACCTTGTAAGCCAATCTCTGCTGTATAACCATTACCTAAGTCCATAACGACTACTTGCCCTACGTTACCTACAAGTTTTGTACTCTCAAGTGTTGTAGAATCTTCGACGATATCTACAATCGTACCTTTAGCTGGTGCTTTAACGCCTTCGCCTTCTTTAGCTGAGATACATACCCCGTAAGTACGCATTGTTTGTTGTAATGCTGTACTGAACCAGTGCTTTGTTGTATCGTCTCTAAATGGTACGATGACTTCCCCTGCTACTGGCCATCCAAGGGTATCCCCTTCTGCAAAATAAGGTGCTTCTACTTCAGGTGCTGTGGTAGAACTAAAAGTCTCAGATGTAAGTTCTTCTTCATCTACGACTTCCTTTGTGCCTTCTGGCATCGTTTCTTCAGCTACTACTTCGCTTGCTACCTCTTCTACGTCAGTCTTCTCTACAACTTCCCCAGAGATAATGGTTACATCATCTTCTGCTTCTGGTAGTACTGCTACATCTGAACCACTTACATCTTGAGCTTGTACATAAGGATCTTGCTCTTTGCTTACTGGATTATCTTTTCCTGTAGTCAAAAAGACTGCTGTGATTGCTCCTATACTTACTGCTCCTACTGCTAAATAAAATCCATATTTCTTGGTAAAGTCTTTAAATTTGTTCATATTCATATACTTTACACCTCCGACGACTAGATTGTCGCCAGAGATAATTCTTTTTATTCAAAATAAATTACTTTTTTAATTAATTACTCAACTTTCCCACTGTAAATCTTTAAACAATGCTTTGATAAATATAGCCTGTGAATCAATCCATTGAACAAGTTGACTTCTTAGTGTTTCTTTTGCAATGACATCCTCGGTATTAACGTGCTCAACAAATAA
>JBOGBZ010000179.1:0-7402 GCA_051656485.1 Cellulosilyticaceae bacterium | reverse complement strand
GATAGGAAAAAATTTATTAATGAAAACTACATAGGACTGTGGTAAAGTGAGAAGGTTAAAAAGCTAGAGAGGATGATGACATCAATGATAACCACACAAACACTACTTATAATAGGAGTAATCCTTCTATTAATCATGGTCCTGTGTATAGGGATTATAAAATACAGTTTTAAAAATGTTTTCCACGCACCGAGGAAGACAAAGGCAGAAGCCTTTGATTTACTAGAGGCACGCGGCGTGTACCAAAGAGAGGCATATAACCACATTGCATTTGAAGAAATGAAGATTGTAAGTGAAGATGGCTATATGCTTAGAGGACAATATCTAGAGGTAGATCCAACGTCCAAAAAAGTAGTCATTCTTATTCATGGCTATACAGCGAACCATCTGATGAACTTACAGTTTATAGAGATGTATAAGGAAATGCGCATGAATATGCTGATGATTGATACGAGAAGTCATGGTAATAGTGGGGCGATGTATCCAACATACGGCATCAAAGAGCAACATGATGTGAAGCGATGGGTACTTGCGCTTAGAGAAAAACTAGGGCAAGATATAGAGATAGGCTTGCATGGTCAGTCCATGGGAGCAGCTACAGCGCTGATGTACGCAGGCAGCTATAATGATGTGACATTTGTGGTGGCAGACTGTGCCTTCTCTAGTGCAGAGGAAGTGCTTAAGTACCAATTCAAAACTATAGGGCATATACCGCCTAATGGTGTATACAAGGCAGTAAGACACTTGGCAGAGAAAAAGATAGGAATCGTATTAGACGAAGCTTCGCCAAAAGCAAGTAGCATAGAAAGTACAGTGCCTGTGCTCTTTATCCATGGTACAGCTGATAAGACGATTCCAAGTTATATGAGTCAAGAAATGTATGAGAATCGTAAAAACGAAGCAGATAGACTGGTACTCATCGAAGGCGCAGGACACGTAGAAGCACATATGGTAGAGCCAGAGACTTATAAAAAAGCGGTACAAGAATTTATAACCAAACACTAAGGAGTCAAGTGATGGAGTGTAGAGAAAAATGTGGAGCATGCTGTATAGCACCATCCATTACAACGCCTATTCCAGGAATGGAAAATGGAAAGCCAGCAGGGGTTAGATGTATACAGTTAGACGAAGAAAATAAATGCAAAATCTTTAAACATCCAGAAAGACCTAAAGTATGTGGGGGTCTTCAACCTGCGAAAGAGATGTGCGGTTGCACACAAGAAGATGCTTTACAGTATTTAGATACGTTGGAACGCTTAACGGCACCTGACCGAGTGGATACAAAAAAATAGAATGAATACGTAAAAACAGGAAAAACTAGAAAAGAGGCATATCTTTTCTAGTTTTTTTGTTTTGTCATCTGCAAGTGACATGGATTCATGTGAAGAAGTTGGGGGGAGAATTGTATAATAGACATATAGGAGGACGGCAATGAAAGACATAGAAAGACTTCTCATCTTATATATTGAGTCCAACGACGGGTATACCGCATGTAGTACACTTGCGACTTATTTGAATGTAAGTGAACGCAGTATTAAAAGATACATTAAACATATTAATGAATTAAGTGAAACGTACGGAGCTTATATAGAAACCATTAAAGGGCTCGGGTATAAACTAGTAAAGACGTCTCCTAAAGTTTATGAACAGTATATAGTCAATGGTAAAAAAGCAAAGGCTAGTGAGCAAGCAATTACATTGCAGTTGATGCAGTGTTTATTACTTGAGAGGTACAGTAAGCTAGATGCCTTAGAAGAAAAACTTTATGCAAGTCGCTCTACTTTGCAAAGTGCTTTGAATGAAGTGAAGAAATGGCTAGAAAAGTATAATCTGACATTAGCACATCGCCCTCATTATGGTATGTATATCGAAGGAGATGAAAATGCCGTCAGACGATGCATGGCTAAGTACTTCTTTGAAAAAGACCAAGGAAAAGAAGTGACACTGCACACACCATTTGGCAATATCCATCAAGAAAAGATCAATGCCATTACCAAGCTTTTAGAACATACTGTATTGCAGGCAGGAAAGCTAAAAAACGAATACGAAATGGTGTATCTTACAAAACTAATCGCAGTATCGTGCTACCGAATGAGTCAAGGTTGCTTTATAAAAGACGTTACGGTGATGAATGAATCCGATGAAGCTGAAACATCAGAAAGTGGCAGTTTCCAAGAAGTATTAGAGACTATCTGTGAGATTAAGATTCCAAAAGAAGAAATGCTTTATATAAGCATGGTCTCACAAATAGAAGAAGGTTTTAAAGTTAGTCATAGCCCTTCATATGAAGAAATACGAGAAATTGTGAGGCACACTCTTGATGTAATAGAAGATAAATATAAAGTACGGCTCAGACAAGATGCACACCTTTTGGAGAGCCTGAGCACACATGTTTATAACGGTTATAGCAGATATTATTTTTGCTTAGAAGTAGAGAATATAGCCCTTACACAGATTAAGAAAAGCTATCCCGAAGCTTTTCATTATGCATTGGAATTAAAAGAGGCGCTCGAACAAAAGTTAGAAGTGACTATCAATCGAAAAGAGCTAGGATATATAGCAGTCCACTTCGCTACAACCATTGAAAAAGCAAGAGAAGTTACGAGATATGGTATCTATATCATCTGTGACACTGGATTTGGAATGACCGAGCTTATACGTACTAAACTCAAGAGATTTTTCTCAGAGATAGAAGTTTTAGGCGCGTGCCAAGTCCATGCAGTTAGACAGCTGGATATGGATAAAGTAGACTTTATACTTGCTACAACTAAGCTAGATAAAGAGATAGAAGCAGAAAAAGATGTGGTGTATATATCCCATATACTCCATGAAAAAGACATTGAGGCCATAGAGTATGAACTTGGTAAGCTGTACTTAGAAAATTACTTAAAAGCACTTTTTGATTCCCGAATTTTTTACCCTACGAGTAGTTATAAAACTAAAGAAGAAGTGCTACAAGGTATTACAGGAGACATGCTAGCTAAGGGGTTCATTACCTTAGATGACCAAGATGAAATATTTAAAAGAGAGCAAGTCGCCTCCACAGAGATTAGCGACTTAGTCGCCGTCCCACACTGTATCTGCTTGGGTGAGACAAATACCATAGGTATTTGTACACTCAAATCCCCTATATTATGGGGAACGGCACGGGTTAAGTTGGTGATGGTAGCATGCTTAAATATAGATGTGGTACAGAACAAGCATGTGTTTCCTTTTTTACATTCACGTATTCAAAAGGCGGCAGTAGTGAATAAACTATGTGAATGCCAGTCTTTAGAAGAGTGGCTACACCTATTAATGGAGCGTAATAACCAATGATTGTAGAAGTGAATGTAGAAGTAAACAATAAAAGTGATACGCTTAAAAAAATCACTAGATTAGCGCAAGCGTATAAAAAAATAAAGAATGAAGAAGTTTATTTACAGGCATTACTAAGCAGAGAGGAAGCTTTTACTACAGGATGTGGAAGTGGTATCGCTATCCCACATGGAAAAAGTAGTACGGTGCTAGAGCACGGAATCATCGTTTTAAAGCTGAAAAAACACGTGGATTGGCAGGCTATAGATGATAGTCTAGTAGATCTAGTGATTGCTCTCATTATCCCAGAAGAGCACTTTGATGAAGAGTGCTTGCTGAAGCAATCCAAGTTAGCACGAGCTTTGATTAATGAAATATTTGTAAGTAAGCTAAGAGCATTAGATAAGCCTGAATGCATAAAAAAGATGATGCAGGAGGTCATGAAATGAAAAATAAAATCGTAGCAATCTGCAGTTGCCCTACGGGTATAGCCCAAACCTATATGGGAGCAGAAGCTTTGAAAGAAGCAGCAAAAAGAAGAGATGCAATCATTAAGGTTGAAACAAGAGGCGCTTTTGGTATAGAAAACCCATTGACACAACAAGATATAGAAGAAGCGACATATATCCTTTTAGCAAGCTATGTAGAAGCTGATGCAACGACCTTATCTGCTTTTAAAGGCAAGAAAATCTACCAAGTAGATATACATCAAGTTGTAAGAAATGTGGAGCAGGTACTAGATGATTTAATAGTAAATGCAACGATAATATAAAAAGTAGGTGAACATATGATTAACTTTAATGAGAAACCGAATCGCATTGATGAGAAGTGTAGAAAATGGGATCGAGGGATTATTGAAAGCAAATTTGGAAAGGTTCAAGACGACTTCATTCCTATGTGGATTGCAGACATGGACTTTAGAATTCCAGAAGCAGTAGAAAGACGCTTTAAAGAAGCCATTGAAAGAGGTGTATTTGGTTATACCTATTGTTACGACAGCTTTTATAAAGCAGTTATGTCATGGCAAAAAGACAGACATGGTGTAGAAGTAGCAAAAGAAAGCATCATCTTAACTTATGGGACAGTATCAACACTTCACTATACAGTACAAGCTTTCTGTACACCAGGAGATAGCATCATTGTCAATACACCTGTATATGATCCTTTCGAAGGTTCAGCAAAAAAGCAAGGTGTAAATGTCATCAAAAATACATTAAAGCTTGTGGATAATCGTTACTTTATCGATTTTGAAACATTAGATGCACAAATGAAAGAACACAAGCCAAAACTTATGTTCTTCTGTACACCACATAATCCATCAGGACGTATATGGTCATTAGAAGAAATCAGACAAGTAGCGCAGTTATGTAAGCAAAACGGTGTGATTCTTGTGGCAGATGAAGTGCACGCAGAGCATATTCACTATGGTAAGTTTGAGTCTGTGCTTCACTTAGAAGAAGCACTTGTAGATAATATCATCTTACTTACATCACCAAATAAAGGGTTCAATCTAGGTGGGCTTAAGACATCTTATGCCATCATCAAGAATGCGAGCATTCGTAAAATCTTTGCAGATAAGCTTGTACAGAACTCTATTACATCACCAAATGTCTTTGGGATTATCGGTCTTATCACAGCCTATGATGAGTGTAGAGATTGGTTAGATGCAGTGAATGCATATATCAAAGGAAACTATGAATTAGTAGAAAGCTTTATGGCAGAGCATTTACCTGAGCTTAAGGTGATGAAGATGGAATCTTCTTATCTTGTATGGGTAGACATCAGTGTTCTAAAGATAGATGCGACAGCCTTTACTTTAGGCTTAGCAAAAGAACAAAGTGTACTTGTAGAAGATGGTAGCCACTTCGTGCAAGATGGATCGAATTACATCCGTCTTAACTTAGGTATACAAAGAGATAGCATTCAGGAAGCGCTTGTGCGCATACAAAAATATATTACTAACATGGAGGCATAATCATGAAGCAGAAATTATTTAATTTCTTCCAGAAGCTCTCTAGAGCTTTCTTATTGCCAATCGTTTTAATATCATTTGCATCAATGATATTAGGGGTGGCATCTGTGTTCTTATGGCATGATCAATTAAAAGAGATGTTGCCATTTATCAACACACCAGTTGTTCAGTACATTGCTCAGATAATGAATACAATGTCTGGCGCTATTATGAACAATATCTCACTACTCTTTGCAGTATCACTAGCATTTGGTATGGCTGATGAAGATAGAGAGTACGCAGCACTTGGTGGTCTTGTAGGTTACCTTGCATTCTTAATGGGTATGGGGACACTTATTAACCTTGTACCAGATGTAGCTGCAATGTTCCCAGAGTCAGCGATCAAAAGTATCCTTGGTATCACAACAATCGACACAGGTATGATTGGTGGTATCATCGTAGGTTTACTTGCTGCACTTATTCACAACAAAACACGCAAAACAAAATTACCAATGGCATTCTCATTATTCAGTGGTAACCGTTTTGTACCACTTGTATGTTCAGTATTCTTCGTAGTACTAGGTCAAGTATTCCCATTCGTATGGGCAGTTATTTCAGAAGTAATCAATGCAGCTGCTATGGGCGTAGCAGGTGCTGGTGTATTCGCACCATTCCTTTATGGATTCGGTGAGAGACTTCTTATTCCAACTGGTCTTCACCACGTATGGAACGCAGTTATCCGTGATACTGCTGTATCAGGTATCTATACATTCCCAACAGGGGAAGTTATCGAAGGTTCAAGAATAGCTTTCAACCATTTCTTATCAACAAACGCAATGCCTTTAGACACAGCTCTTCCAGACTTTGTTAAGTTCTTAAGAGGTGGACAAGTGCCAATGACTATGTTTGCACTTCCAGCAATTGCTTTAGCTATGTACCACACAGCTAAGCCAGAAAACAAAAAGACAGTAAAAGCATTACTTATCACAGGTGTATTCTCAATCTTTATTGCAGGTGTTACAGAACCACTTGAATTCGCATTCATGTTCGTAGCTCCACTTTTATACTTAGTATACGCTATCCTTACAGGATTAAGCTTTATGGTATCATTCCTTCTTGGAAATGGTATGGGTGGTGCAGAACCAAACATCATTGGTCTTCTTCTTTACGGTGTATTAAGACCAGAATCAAACTACTACATCGTCTTATTACTAGGTATTCCATTCGCAATCGTATCATACTTCTTATTCAAATGGTGGATTATCAAGTTTGATGTAAAAACACCAGGTAGAGGTGGAGATTATGACAACGCGGTAAATATGGAAGATGCTGATGGCGAGACAGATCCAATTAAACTTAAGGCGAAAACAATCATCAAAGGTTTAGGCGGAAAAGAAAACATCGACGTAGTAGACTGCTGTATTTCAAGACTTCGTGTCAAAGTAAAAGATATGTCAAAAGTTGATGAATCTATACTTCAAGCAACAGGTAGCATGGGTATCGTTAAAGCAGATGAGCACAATATCCAAGTAATCTACGGCACAAGCGTAAGTATGATTAAGAGCGCAGTAGCTAAGGCGCTTCAATAATAGCAATATAAATCAAGTATAATCAAACAAAATAAGTGTAATAATGTTAAGGAGATTAGCATTGTTACACTTATTTTTTTGGCTACACAACATATTTAAATACATCAAGTATACTATGAAAGATAATATACGAAAGAGGTGGAGAAGAATATGGCTAAAATTAAATTTTTGACAGATACTGCATGTGATTTACCAGGCAGTTATGGTGAAAAATATGATATTGAGATGATGCCTATAAGCATCGTTGTAGATGGAGAAGACTATATAAATAATCAAAATGATGATTTTAAATCATTCTATAAGACACTACGGACTTGCAAAGAACTACCGAAAACATCACAGATTACAACATATCAATTTGTAGAACGCTACAAAAAAATATATGATGAAGGCTATACGCATATCGTAGGGTTGTTTTTACCTTCTTTTGCATCAGGGACTTACCAAAATGCCAATATTGCCATCGAGCAATTTAAGGAAGAATATCCAGAGGCAAAAGATATGACCATCTTTGTGCCAGATTCAAAGACTTATTCACTAGGTTATGGGATGTGCTTAGTAGAAG
>JBOGBZ010000178.1:0-8520 GCA_051656485.1 Cellulosilyticaceae bacterium | reverse complement strand
TCTTGTTTGGAATGTTTTTGTGGTGATTACATTTTATCAAACAAAAGGTGTATTTTTGTATATAAACCTAAAATTTTTCTTCAAGGCTAGATAGTATCAGGTTTCAAAGTAATTTTAGTGGTGGGAAAGTTGAGTTAGTTACTATAAAAATACAAATTATATATAAAAGAGGTTAGCACATTATGAAGCGTTATGAAGAAGTATTAGGAGATGAAAAGATTATTAAGATCTATGAACAAATAGAGGAAGTAGAAGCCATGACTAAGGGAAGCTCCCACCATGGGATGATGCATGTAACGAATGTAGCAGCCTTGGTAGCACTTTTGTTAAGTAAATTAGGATATGATGAGGCATTCATAGAAGAGGTAAAGATAGCAGCTATTTTACATGATGTAGGAGCTTTAGAGGGGAAAGAAAATCATGCAGAGAGAGGTTATCTATTTGCAAAGAGATACCTTGAAGAGAAGGGCATTGTACTGGAATACGAAGATAGAGTGCTAGAGGCAATAAAGAACCATAGTGAAGGTTTTGAGAGTACGGATATGATAGTCTTAGCACTTATTTTAGGTGATAAGTTGGATATCAAGAACACAAGACTTGCAAAAGAAGGCTATAATATCAAGGGGATGCGACAACTACAGTATATTAAGGATATAGTGGTCGATATAGAGCGTGGATTCTTAGAAGTTCAGTTTATATGTGCTGATGAGATTGATAAGGCAGAGCTAGAGACATTTTATTTTTTAAAGAAGGTAGCAAAGGCTATTCAGGCATTTGCAAAGCAAGTAAATGTAATACCTAGGGTATTTTTAAATGATAAAGAGTGGGGAATATTTGAAATATGTGATTGAAAGTTCAGTTTATTTTGCTATAATTACAGTCATAAAGATTAATAATCATAGAGATAGGGGATTGATATGAAAAAAAGAGCGATTATTGGGAGTATCGTTATTTTAATATTAGGGATATTAGTCATAACTAGATATATAGGGACTGAGAAAACACCAGCGGCTAAATATATGATGGATGCATCTATCGCATATGGATCAGTAGATGAAGAGAGTTTGGATAAAACAAAAGTCACTTATGAGATGACTATAAGTGGTGAGCCTAAAACGATTCAAGATATCGACGATATAGAAGTTATATTTGGAGAGGATGGCAGTAAGAGGCGCATAGGGGATGGAAATTACTCAGTAGCTTTCAAAGAAGAGGAAAAACCGTATGTAGAAGTTTCAGGTGAACTTGTGATAGATACAGAAGGAATGGATAAAGTAGCGATAGATGAATTAGATATTATAGAGGGAATTAGGCTTGTTACGAAGAGCAAAGAAGAAACAATATTTGAATTACATAAGTAAGAAACTACTAAATTGAGGGTACTTCGATAGAGGTGCCTTATTTTTATGCCACTTATAAAATAAAAACTTAAAAAGTGATAGGTTTTAGGGATATACTACGAAGTATAGGATGTAACGATCGTTCGTAAGCAAGAAATGCAGGAGGGGTACCTAGATGCGTATAACGGAAGAAAATTTTTTGGAGAGGCTTCGTTGTAAAGATGAGAAGGCTCTCGACTATGTAATAGATCATTACGGCTGGGTCGTACAGTCTGTAGTGAAGCAGAAGCTCTATAACTTACAAAGTTATCATGAGGAGTGTATCAACGATATTTTACTAGGTATTTGGCATAACAGTGAGTGCTTCAATCCAGAGAAAAGTACTTTTAAGAACTGGATAGCAGGCATTTCAAAATATAAGTGTATTGATTATCAGCGTAAATACTTGAAAGAAACGACATATGAGGCTATTGATGAGGTGGTATTGGAAGAAGCGGATAGTACCTATGAGAACTTGCTACAAGAGGAAGTAAGGACTCAGATAGATGAACTACTTAGTAACTTAAAAGAGCAGGATAGGGAGCTATTTTTAGCTATCTATGAAGAAGAGTGCCGTGTAGAAGTATTGAGTCAGCGGATGGGTATTAAGGAATCTGCTATCTACAACAGGATGTCTAGGGCGAAGAAGAAGCTTAGAAAATTATTTGGTACAGTCTAAATGAGGGAGTGAGAAAGATGGATAAGAAGTTATATGAACTTTTGAATGATACAGAAACAGTGATAAAAGAAGAAGATGAGGCTGTGTTTACAGAGCTGGATAAGAGGAGAATGAAAATGAATATAAACAAGAAAATAGGAAATAAAAGAGGTTCTAAAAAAGGGCTATTAGTAGCTTCAGCGTTATTAATAGGCGTAGGGGTACTAGGCACAACGCCTGTACTTGCGCAGATACAGATGGCGTTTGAAAGCATTGCTGACCATATGAATAGTGATGTCTCACTAGAGAATTACGCGACAATACTTGATGAGACGGTAACCAAGCAGGGGGTTACTATGGGAATTAATGAAGTTATTTTAAACAATGATGAGATGATTATTTCCTCTATGGCAACGGCAGATGAGGTATTAAATGAGAGCGGTATACATTATTGGCAAGATATTTATATTAATGGTGTACGCGTAGATAATGGCGGCGGTGGCAGCATGTGGCAAGTAGATGACTACAGTATGCAGTCTGTTACAACTATGGCAGTAGAAGGCGTAGACCTTACAGGTGAATTAGACGTAAAAGTTGTATTTAACAACATGATAGTAAATGGAAAAGATAAATGGGGCAAGTGGTCTTTCGCTTTCAAGACAACAGGTGATGAATTGGCAGCAGATACAAAGGAAGTAGCGATCAATCATACGCTTATATTAGAAAATGGAGAGGAAGTCCAGCTTGATAGCCTAAGAGTAAATGATGTGAATTCAAAGATTTACTATCGCTCAAATCGAACAGGGAAATATGATATCAAACTTGAAGGACATGATGATTTAGGTAATGAAGTTATCTTTTACCTATCACGCTATGCAGACGGTAAAGGTCAATTTGAATTACAATTTGTGAATGATGAATTGAAGAAAGTATTACCTGAAGGTAGCAAGACACTTACTCTTACACCATACGCAGTAGCATTCCCAGAGGAAAGTGGCAAGATGAGTGATGATTTTGAAGTAGTAGGTGAACCTTTCACAATAGATTTAGAAAAGCTTCAGTAAAGAGCAGCGGGATTAAAATAGCTTACAGGAAACTCGGAGTTAAAAAGTGGGTTGAATGTGCAATCACTCTAATGTTATAATAGAAGTAATAAAAAAGAAGGATGCGGCAAACATCCTTCTTAGTACAATTTTCTAGTTGCCTTGGCAACTGGTATCACTATTTATTTTTGAGAAAAAACAGTAGCACACCATTGCGAGCGGGGCTACTATTTTTTTGAGATTTTTTCGATAAGCAACACTATAAATGTTAATAGTGAGATAAGGAAAGTACCTGCAGTAAATAGTAACATCAAGATATCGTTACTCATATGTATCACCTCCTCTCTTAAAAGAGGTAAAAGTGATACCAGTAGCCCGTTTCAACTATGAAATTGTAATGATAATTATACCATAATATAGGAGAGGTTACCATAATAATGTAGTAACACTCTAGTTTTTGAGGTATAAGTGATTCGACAAATCATATTTTTAAAACTATATATTTTAGTATGCCTCAAATAAGGCTATACTAAGAAAGAATATGCATAAACTAAAGATCGTGAGGCTACAAAAATGGCAGCAAATGATGCAATCAAGACGAGCACTGAGTTAACAACACAAGTTGGACAGGAACAGATGCCTTTTCCAATGGAAGGAGAGGCAAGTAGAGCGAGCAATATCGTTGTATTTGTGATGGCAGTAGGGATTTTTGCTATGCTTGCAGTGAATATTAAGTTCACGAGAAAGAAATAACTTAGCTTGATATAAAATGTATAATTATGTACAATAGAGAAATAAGAAATTAAAAAAGGTCGAAGGAGCATACGCATGAAAGATTTTAAAATGGAGTTAGCGACTCTTTTAAGTGGGCAAATAGAAAGCCTATCTCAAGAAGATATCTATAACATGATTGAAGTACCAACTAATAAAGCAATGGGAGATTATGCATTCCCATGTTTCAAACTTGCAAAAGAATTACGTAAAGCACCTCCAATGATTGCAAAGGACATCGTAGATGCATTTCCAGCGTCAGAGTTCATTGAAAAAGCTGAGAACGTAAATGCCTATATTAATGTATTCGTAAATAAAAAACTTCTCGTAGAAGCAGCCATCGAAGCAGTACTCGAAGCGAAAGAAGCATACGGAATGGACAACTCAAAATCTAAAGGAAATGTAGTAATCGACTACTCATCTCCAAATATCGCGAAGCCTTTCCACGTAGGGCATTTACGTTCTACAGTTATCGGACACAGCTTATACCGCATCTTCGAGGCGCTTGGCTATGACTGTATCGGTGTGAATCACTTAGGGGACTGGGGAACACAGTTTGGTAAGCTTATCGTAGCGTATAAAAACTACTCTAGTAAAGAAGAAATCGAAGCTAAAGGAATCTCTGAACTGCTACGTATCTACGTACTTTTCCATGAAGAAGCAGAGAAAAATCCAGAGCTTGAGCAAGAAGCTCGTGACTACTTCTTGAAGATGGAGCAAGGTGACGAGGAGTCTCTAGCACTTTGGACATGGTTCAAAGAGATCAGCTTAAAAGAGTTTGAGCGTGTATACAAAATGCTTAATGTAACATTCGACAGCTATAATGGTGAAGCTTTCTACAATGACAAAATGGCAGCAGTTATCCAAGAACTAGAAAATAAAGGCCTTATCGAAGTAAGTGAAGGGGCAAAAATCGTAAGACTTGATGATGAAAATATGGCACCATGCCTTATCACTAAAAAAGACGGTAGTTCACTTTATGCAACACGTGACATCACAGCAGCAGAATACCGTAAGAAGACATATGACTTCAAGAAGTGTATCTACGTAACAGCACTTCAACAAAATCTTCACTTTGCACAATGGTTCAAAGTAATCGAGAAGATGGAATATGACTGGGCGAAAGACCTTGTACACGTACCATTCGGTATGGTAAGTATGGAGTCTGGTTCATTATCAACACGTAAAGGAAATGTTCTTTTACTAGAAGATATCTTAAGAGAAGCAGTAGATAAAACACGTGGTGTTATCGAAGAGAAGAACCCATCACTTCCAAATAAAGAAGAAGTAGCAATGCAAGTAGGTATCGGTGCAGTAATCTTCGATGATATGTACAATAATATCATCAAAGATATCCAATTCTCATGGGAACGTGTACTGAACTTCGAAGGTGAGACTGGTCCATACGTACAGTACACACACGCAAGAGCATGTAGCGTACTTAGAAAATCAGGCATAGATGCTGATGCACCAAAAACAATCGATTACTCACTTCTTACAGATGAAGCAACAGTAGATGTAGCAAAAGAAATCGCTTTATTCAGTGCGACAATCGAAGAAGCAGCTGCAAAATACGAGCCATCTTATATTGCAAGATATGCAGTAGACGTAGCACAAGCATTCAATAAGTTCTACCATGAAAATCCTATCTTAGTAGATGATGAAAAACAAAGGGAAGCTAGACTTGCAGTTGTAGCAAGTGTAAAATACGTGCTTAAAAATGCTCTTTTCTTACTTGGTATCCAAGCACCAGAGCAAATGTAAAAAAAACCGAAAATTTTCCCCAAAAAATCGCCCTTCGGGCGATTTTTTGTATTTCAATGTATTTATACACAATCCACAGGAAGTTATAAACATAATTAACATGTGGATAATTTTAAAAGAAAAGATTATAATAAATGTATTGTGGATAAACTAGGAAAACTTTCAAATGACTGTTATCCACAGAAAGAATAAAAAATATTTAATTGTTTGCATATCTTAATAAAATATTAAAATCTACCATATATGATAAGAAAAAAGGGTAAAGGAGATCAATATGAAAAAAGCTATTCTTCTATATAATCCTAAAGCAGGTAATAGACAGATTGTACAGCATCTAGATTATATAACTGAACGACTACAAAAGATGGGCTATGAACTTCGACTTTTTAGAAGTATGGAAAAAGGAGATATCCAGCCGTATATTATAAATCATATTACTGAAGAAAATACAGATATGATTCTCATATCTGGGGGAGATGGAACACTTAATGAATGTGTGAATGGGGTATGCCTAGCAGAACTTGATATACCGATAGGTATTCTGCCTTTAGGAACGGCTAATGATTTTGCTTATAGCGCAAGTATTCCAAGTAGTATTCAAGGAGCCTTAGACGTTATTGAAAAAGGAGCACCTCATTATGTAGATATCGGTAAAGTTAATGAAGGGTATTTCGTTAATGTATGTAACATGGGGCTTTTTAGCGGAATCTCTCATGTTATTGATATTGAACTTAAAAAGAAATTTGGGAAACTCGCATATTATGTAAAGGGGATTGAGGAATTACAAAACTATCGTGCAATGGATATTCAATTAGAAGTGGACGGAGAAAAACACGAAGGAAAGTATATTCTGATCCTCGTATTTAATGGTAAAGCAGCAGGGGGCTTTACGAAGCTTGCTAAAAATGCAAGTATTCAAGATGGGGAGTTTGATGTCATCTGCATTAAGAAAACAGCGATGCATGAGATTCCACGTATTTTCCTTAAAGTACTACAAGGCGAACATTTAAATGATAGTGGTATCGACTATTTTACAGCAAAGGATATCTCTATTGAGTGTACTAATGAGGATGGAAAATTCGTAACGGATGTGGATGGAGAAGAGGGGCCAGCGTTCCCACTTCGTATCAATATGCTAAAAGATACGGTAAGAATATACTTATTATAAAAAAGAAGAGGCAGAATTAATGCCTCTTCTTTTTATATAGATTAAGATTGTCATCGATGCAGAAAAGAGCTTCTTTCAGATTAAGACCCTCAATAGATTGCACAGCAAAGGTGATTTGATTTTCATTGGATTCTGTCAGTGTAATTTCCCCTGGAATAGGAATGTATTTGATGGTTTGCTGATGGCTTAGACTATAGACACATAAAAGAGATTTGCTATCTAATTGTTGCGTAAATAACAGGTAGTCATCTGATAGAAAAAGTGAATCTGAAATATTGCCAGTAGCGATCACTTTAGGCGAGCGATAATAATCTGAGACTAAATAAAGTGTAGATGTATCGCCTTTATCTAAGATATAAGTAAACTGAGCGTTTTGAGGACACAAGGATAAAGAACGAGGAATAATGGTATCAGTCTTTACAATGTAACGATGTTTTTCGGGGATATTTTGATTCACTAACATAAGATCATAAGAATCAGGTGCTTTTTGATCTAATAACAAGATATAAGGATACTTCAAGATAAAAAACTCTGCATTTGCACTACTGACAGAGTGGAGCAATACTGTATCATTCGTTTTGTAATCATGGAGATAAAGTGCATAATAAAGTTCATTAGGCGCAAGCTGTATAGAATAATTCAAAGAAGTATTAGGCGGATTGGATGCATGAGCAGGTTCAAAATCTGTAAGTTCATTGACGTAATCAAGCTGCGACAAGACATATTGCTCACTAAGAGAAGTCTGCAAATGGGGTGAAAGTTCAAAGACATCTTTAGAATTGACAAGTACATACTTAAAGTTAGTGGTAAAGCTAAGCCGACATCCTAAGTATTTCTCGAAGAAGAGATAAGAAGGGACGGTAAAATTATCTGATGGAAACACTTGTGTCTCATAAGGAATACCCCACAGAATCATGCGCCATAAATCATTAAGAATGATGGGATTTTGGATATTGATAGCGGCACTTTTTGATGTGTTAATCGTGAGACTAGAAGGGGTATTGGAGTAGATGGAAGATAAATAAGGAAGAATCGTCGTATTGGAGTAAGGTATATAAGTATCGCCTATAAATAAATTTGTAGAGGTAGCCATATAAGGTGAGAGTCTTATGGGAATTTGCTTACCAGTAATCGTCGTAGCCATAAGTTTATAGCCGATATTGGAGCCTAGTGGCTTGTGATTCCAATGGGTAGAAGGCATACTAGCAGTCAATTGATCCATCCAATGAGCTAAGTCAGTAGAGTCAGTAATGGAAAAGAGAAAATTCTCATGAGTATCATTATAAGCATAGACGTCTAGTTGTGAAGTTGTCTGGATGACATACTGAAGATAGAGTTTCTGAAGTGGATAAGTAAAATGCTGAAAATTTAAGACAGATAATAAGACGATGAGCACGCCAGTACGAATCATACGCCATTTGATATGCTTATTTTTATGATCAATGAGCGATAAGCAGCCCATGATGGCAGCGCCCAAAGGAATGGGAATACTGAGTACGACGGAGTGAATACTACTTATAAATAAGTAGGCAATACATTTAAAGTACATAAAGTTTTCTTTTTCAATGGAATATGTACGAATCTTATAAAGTGCATAACTAATAAGTATAATAGCAAATAAGCTTTTCATAGAAGTGCCTCCCTCTATCCAGCTTAGATAAGTGGATTAATAAAAAAAGTATAATGCTTACTATAATAAAAAGGTGGAAAAGGAAATACTTGAAACGGTACGATATA
>JBOGBZ010000177.1:0-3808 GCA_051656485.1 Cellulosilyticaceae bacterium | reverse complement strand
AACAATAAAACAAATCTATGATGTATTTTATAACCCGGTCAAAAGTTTTGGGTTGCAGAAAGCTGGACAATAAGTAAAATAGCCCAAGGCTGAAAGCCTTGAGCTACTTTACTGTTGTTAACCAAGTCTTTACGCCGGGTTCTGTATCTGACGGTCATCTATCTACGCATCCTGTTACCAGTGATGCTTTAGCAACCTACCTAAAACGTGACGAGCAGCCACATATGTCTTAATTCGGTCTTGCTCCAGGTGGGGTTTACATGGCTATCCTAGTCACCTAGGACACGGTGAGCTCTTACCTCACCTTTCCACCCTTTCCTACCATAATAGTAGGTGGTTTATTTCTGTTGCACTATCCTTAGAGTCGCCTCCACTGGTCGTTAGCCAGCACCTTTGCTCTCTGGAGCCCGGACGTTCCTCACGCACAGCCTTTCGGCATTGTGCCCGCGACCATCTGACTTACTTAACAACTTTACTAGCTTATCATATCTTATACACTATGTCAACTAATGAAAACAACTTCCTCCCACAAATTCCCGAATAATGGAATTACATGGTATTTGGGTACTATCTCCTGGTAGGAAATACTCTAAAAACTTCAGAAGTCGTTTCGCTTCGCTATAATAAGGTGATTGACGTGAGATACCAAATAAAAGTGGCTCTGCTTTTTGTTTGAGGACAGCTAGCTCGTAAATAAGCACTGTATTAAACATCACATCTGCTTCTTCTTGGAATGGGAAGATATTTTTATCTTCTCCACGTCGTACAGAATGCCATAAAGCAAGTGTCTGCTCAGCACCCATGCCTCGGTATTGATTGTCACGTATCATACGACGGATTAATCTCGTATCTGTAGTAGGGATACGATTATGGTAGTCTACATTAAGTTGAGTTAAGCAACTTACGTAGATTTTGAATTTATTTTCTTTTGGGATGGCGTAGCTTAGCTTTTCATTAAGTCCATGAATCCCCTCTACTACGAGGATTTCATCTGATGCTAGTGTCATCATGTGCCCTTTATACTCGCGCTTCCCTGTCTTGAAGTTAAAGGTCGGTATCTCTACAGTCTCACCAGCTATGAGCTTTGACATATGTTCATTGAAAAGTGCTGTATCAATGGCTTCTAACGCTTCAAAATCATACTTACCATCCTCATCGAGCGGTGTACGCTCACGATCCACAAAGTAATCATCAATACTAATGGCTTGAGGCTTAAGACCATTTACACGTAGCTGTACACACAGTCTTTGTGCAAAAGTCGTCTTACCTGAAGACGAAGGACCTGCAATAAGCACTAATTTGATCGCTTCTTTTTCCGCGATGCGATCTGCGATCCCTGCTATTTTTTTCTCATGTAAAGCTTCTGCGATACGAATGAGGTTTTCAAGCTTACCTTCACTAATGGTTTCATTCAAAGAAGCCACTGTATCCACTTCTAAAATACGCGCCCACTTTTCTGATTCACGGAAAACCTCTGAAAGCTTTGGTTGTGGCTGGAATGTACCAAGCTCGGTAGGCTTTTTCTCATCTGGAAACAGTAGGATAAATCCATGAGCATAAGGAACTAACTTAAAAAGCTTGATGTCTTGTGTCGATGGCATCATGTAACCATAAAAATAGTTACTGACATCATCTAAAGTATAGATATTGATATTAGAGGTACGTCTGTATTTAAGAAGTGCCTTTTTGTCCAGTCTTTTCTCTTTGTCAAAAAGTGCATCGGCTTCGTCTAATGAAAGAGTCTTCTTCACAATAGGGAGCTGCTTCTCTACCAGTTCCTGCATTTTATCTTCTACAAGCTGTAAATTTTCAGGGGTACAAAGTTCTGGTGTCATAAATTCACAAAAATAACCGCCAGCAATATGATGATTCACCATCACCGTTTCCGCAGGGAAAAGTTTTCTGACTGCCACAAGCATCAGAAATGTCGCGGTACGTTGATAAATCCTCATACCATCTTTTGAATGCAAATCTAAAAACTGAATGGTACCTGTGCTGCCCCTTACCAAACTGCTTAATTCTTTTAAATCATTGCCGATTTTGGCCGCTACAATAGGTGTATCGTAGCTTTGTTGTACTTGTGCTGCTAAATCAC
This sequence comes from Cellulosilyticaceae bacterium, assembly GCA_051656485.1. GTDB lineage: Bacteria > Bacillota > Clostridia > Lachnospirales > Cellulosilyticaceae > JBOFDK01. The sequence goes on along the minus strand of JBOGBZ010000177.1, from coordinate 1,713 downwards.
CATAGGTCATCTTTTCTTTCACATCTAATACACATTGATTTTTTGCATCGATTAATTGGTTCATTTATAACAACCCCCATCCTTATTTTATTTAAAGCACCTTAAAAACTTCTCCATTCACTTGTGAGCAAGCCACTTCAAGCCCTGGAATCTTTTCCTCTAGATAATGCTTAATCAGTGGCATCGCTATATTTTCTGAAGCATAATGCCCCACATCTAGCACCACGATCCCTGCGCGTACCGCTGCTTGGGCTTCATGAAAAGTCATATCTCCTGTAACGTATACTTGTGCAACGCCTGCTGCATCGTAGAGGAAAGAACTCCCGCTTCCTGAGCAGATCGCGATACGTTGGATTAGCTCTTTCGTATCACCAATCACACGCACATGGCCAATCTTAAAGACATCCTTTGCTTTTTGGATAAGCGCTTCTAAGCTGATGTCTTCTCTAAAGCCCCATCTTCCGATACCTTCCTTAGCACTTAAGTGTTCGAGACGGTACACATCATATGCCATTTCTTCATACGGATGGACTTCTTTGATGATTTGTAAAAGGGTCGTCAGCTCATTGGAGTCGATCATACACTCTATCTTGACTTCACTCACCTTTTCTAATGCCCCTACACTGCCAACACTCGGCTTACTTCCTTCCAGCGGAAGAAATGTCCCCATACCCGCAGTCGTAAAGGTACAGCCTTGATAATTGCCAATAGTCGTAGGATTCCACTGTATAATGGCTTGTCGCACCTGTTCTTCATGGGTCACAGGTACATACACACTCACTTTATACATCGGTCTTGTATACGTAATCTTGAGAGGCTTCGTCTCTTTTAGATTAAATTGCTCCGCTAAAAAGTCGTTAATCCCACCCGTAGCGGTATCTAAATTGGTATGCATCGCAATAAGACTGATATCATGGACCATTAATGCTTTGATGATGCGCCCCTCAGCCGTTGATGTATCAATACGCTTAATTGCCTTAAATAAAAAAGGATGGTGAGTAATGATGCATGATGCGTTCATCTGTATGGCTTCTGCTACCACTTCTTCATTTAAGTCTAAAGCACAAAGGATTTTTTCTACGGAATGCGTCGGGTCGCCAATAAGTAAGCCTACATTATCATACCCTTCTGCTAAATACGGTGGTGCCAAACGATGACAAAAGTCTACAACTTCTCTGACGCTATGCATGCCATCGCCTCCTCATACACTTTGATCTCTTCCATTAAGGCCGCTTCACGTTTGATACGTGTGTCTTCATCTGCCGCTTGAATACTTACTTTTATTTTTTCAAATACCGCTTTTTTATGGTCTAACCATTGGAGATAAGTCGGATTTGGATGATTTATCAAATATTTTCCATATTCGTATTCATAAGCATTGTCATAGCACTCGCTACCTGGCACTAAACTCAAGATAGTGTAGTATTTACCTTCATCTAACAAAAAGCGTTCTTCTTCTATCTTGAAGCCAATCTCATGTACAAACTTTCTAACTTCTAGCAAATTACTCTGTGGTTGAAGGATAAGCTTCTTTAACCCCTTTACAACTGCCAAATCATTTCTTAAAATATCAATTATAAGAAGGCCACCCATACCTGCAATGATGGCTACTTCCACACCTTCTTCAGGATCTACTGTAGACAACCCACTGCCTAAGCGAAGGTCTATGTTTTGAAGTCCATTTTGATCCATATGTCTTTTGGCACTCTCTAG
>JBOGBZ010000176.1:0-41443 GCA_051656485.1 Cellulosilyticaceae bacterium | reverse complement strand
CCCGGCGTAAAGACTTGGTTAACAACAGTAAAGTAGCTCAAGGCTTTCAGCCTTGGGCTATTTTACTTATTGTCCAGCTTTCTGCAACCCAAAACTTTTGACCGGGTTATAAAATACATCATAGATTTGTTTTATTGTTACATAGTATCTTAAAAATAAGACAGATTAAAACTAAATAAGTAAGGTGAATTTTACCATGTAAAAAGCTCTTCTTGTTAAAAATTAACATTAGAAGAGTTTTTTTGTGTAGAGAAATATTAAATTAAGCATAAAATGCATCGATGTCTAAGTTGTATAGAGAAGCAATTTGTGATATTATTAAAACCACTTTTTGAGAGCCCTTGTGTAGCATCATCTGTTGATTATCTACTCTTAAATACGTATCCATCACTAAGTGTGAAATAAGTTATCTACCTAATAAAGAGGTATAAAAGAAACTAATGCATATGCATACATATATATCCAAAATTCGATACAAATAATAATATGGAAAATGTTAAAGTTGGAAAAATTACTATACTTTAGTATAATTATATATATACATATCAGTTTATAGGGTTTAGGAACTATAACGATAAGTAATGTTTTTTAAAATATGATATGGGAGGATTACTTATGAAAAAAAACAACAGAATTATAACAGGAGTGCTCATGTTGTTAACGATGGTACTATTAGCTATACCGGTCTTTGCAGCACCAGGCCCAGCAGATGTTTTCATTAATGATGTTAAACAAGAGGTTCCAGTTGATATGGGACAAGCTTTTATGGATCAGGATGGACGTATACATATTCCACTAAGATTTATTATTGAGGTTATGGACAATAAATTAGATTGGAACCCAACGCTTAAACAGGCTAATATAAACGATGGTCAAATTATCTTAACACTTAACAGTAAGGTCTTTAAAACGCTTGATGGCGAAAGCCTTATGGACACTGTTCCCTTCTTAAAGGATGGAAGAACGTATGTGCCTATCAGATTCGTTTCTGAGGCTCTCGGGTACGAAGTTAAGTATAAGTACATTGCTGGTGTTAACTGCGTAATGATTTATGGCGATAAAGCTCTAACTACACCAGAAGGTGACGCTGATTATCGTCCAGGTGATGTTCCAACTTATGATAAAATTCCAGGACAAGGAATGGTATCAGAAGAAACAAAATATTTTGTTGGGATGACTCCAGATAGAATCGGTCTAAACAATAACAACACTATACTTCGTACTCCAGGTTCTACTTGGGATGAAGAAAGATACTACTTAAATACTCTTTTAGGTAAATCAGGTGTTGGTTTTGCTAAAAATGGCGACCTTGCTATTGGAACTGCTGAATCTTTGAAAGATACTGCTAAAGGTGCAGCGAATGGATTTGTTAGTATTTATCCTAATCGCGAAAACACATCTCTCAGAGATATTGATATTCGTGGATGGATTACCAAATCTAACACTAATCCCACCGAGATGCAAATTGCTAAACACAACGTAATGCTTGAAGGGATTTGTTATTATTCTCAATCAAGAGACGACGGAAAAGCCATCATCGCTTATCTTGACAAGGCTTTTAATTCAGGCAAAGCTCCAACTTTTGGCAAAGAAATGACTTTTGGTAAAACAAAAGTTAAATTGGTTGAGAGAAGTGGCTACGGCTTAATTGTTAGATTTATGAATTAATCTAAGCCTATGGCATCAAGCGTGATAAGTTTTAAGCCTTACGCAAAAAAGAACGACTATGTAGTCGTTCTTTTTTGTGCCAAAAATTCTAAAAGCTACGCTATTATGAACAATAACAGTTAGGGAGCTTTTCTGTTTTATGAGGATAAGCTTGATAGATAGTGTGTAGGGTAAGTATAATGGAGATAATAACGATCAATTTATTAAGAGAAGAAATGAGGAGGTTGGAAGATGAAGTATAGCGATCTGCATAATCATACAGTTTGGTCAGACGGTGACCACACAATTGCTGACGTAATAGGCAGGGCAGTTGAGAGCGGACTTGGTCAGGTGGGGATATCTGATCACTTTGAAATGATTGAAGATATCGATAAGTATATTGGGGAAATAATAGTGTATAAAAATGCTTATAGGGAGACTGATATACGAATAGGTGTGGAAATAAAAATACAAACATTGCTTGGGTTGGCAGTGCAAGAAATACAGTATTTGGGGAGTAAGTTGGATTATCTACTAATAGAAGATATTGAATATAGATGTAAGATTAATGAGATGCTAGATGTTTTGCAATCGGTACTTAACAGTATGGCGTGTAAAGTAGGATGGGCACATTTGGATTTAGAAAGATTAGGTGATGTAAGAGAGCGAGTTTTGAAATTTACTGCTACGAATAAGATGTTTTTGGACTTTAACATAGAAGCTGATTTTTACAAAGATGTATTACAAGGATTTAGTCGGATTGATGATGTGTTGTTTGAAGGAATAGAAATAATCGTAGGATCTGATACTCACGCATTTGAAGATGAATGGATAGAGTGTATTAAAACAGCTCAGGGATTTGTTGATGAGCTAGGGGGTGGGCGCGTAAGTGTTGAATTGGAAAATAATCATTAGTGTGTATTTTGTATTATGTTGACAAAAATGTTTTTAAATATTATTATTTTGCTAGAGATTTAAAAAATATAGAAATATTAAGAGAATGGGAGACTATATATGGAAGATAATACAAAAGATAAAGTTGAAGTGTATCAAGAATTTAATGCACAGATTAGACATGTTATTAAAGAAGAAGACAAGAGAACGAAATTGTTCATTTGTATGAAGTTTGAAGAGAGTTTGACACTGATGTATAAGGGGCAAATATATAAATATCTTGATCTTGAACCTGATATAGAATGTTATAAAGAAGTAACCCAAGTATTAAGTACAGATACTAGATTTGCGGTTAATAACGGAGGACTAAGTGAAAAGGCTTTGAGTTATTTAAAAACCTATGAAGGGAAAAAAATAACGATAAAGGCACGTATTACAGAGGTATCAGAGGATATGCAAACAGCTTTTATGACAGTAGGATTTAATTTAGGAATAGGGTATCAAGGTGTGCCTGAATTTTTTGAGAAATCAAGTTGTTATTCGGACCGACTAATAGAAGTTAGTTGGAATATAGCCTTAGAAAGGGTTAATTAAAACACTAGAGTACATAATATAAGCTTGATGAAAAAATATGGGATAGCAGAAAAAGCTATCCCATATTTTTTGTTTTATTAAATTAGGATAACGGGAGTTATCTCATTGCAACAAGGATTGAGATAAATGGATAAGAAGGGCAATATGAAATATAAAAATATAAATATGAAAGTGAAAAAATAGTATAGAAAAATAAAAAATATAAATATATTCGAGAAAACCACGTTTACAATATTCGCATTATTAGTTATAATGCGAATATAATTTGAAAATAAGGGGGGCGAAATGAGATATTTTACAACGAAAACAGAAAAGCCGGCTACAAGAACAACAACATTCAATATGACAGAAGAGGCTATGGCTTTGGTTAAAGAAACTGTAAGAGGCTTAAAGGTATTAGGGGTTAACATTACGCAAGGAGAAGTAGTCAATGATCTGATAACGTCTCATGGCTCGAAAGGTAAAAAAATCTACCAAATTGATGATAAAGCATATAGTGTGGAAGAACTTTGTGAAGTGGCTTTTTTGGATAAGGCAGATGGTACGGTTGAAAGGTATATTGGTTTTACTAAAGTAAGAACACTAGTTGATGCATTTTATGAAGAGTTAGAGAGAATAGAAGAAGCATTGTATGATGATGTAGAAGCGCTAACAGAGAAAGAACTTCAAGAAGAATTTGAGAGTCAACTCGAAGAAAACGAGTACGAAGAGATTGATTTAGATAACTATAAGAATGGAAAGCGTGATGAAAGATTAGACGCTATTTATTTAAAAAAAATAGAAGAGAGAGCAGAAGATATTTCAGAGCAAGTAAGGTTTAAAATTGATCAGCTCAAAGAGGATTTATCGTTAGTAATATATGAGGTGCCATTTGAATATTTAGATAAGGCATCGAAAAAGAGTGCAGAAAAAATAGAGTGTGTAGCTGAACATTTTCTCCCAGCTAAAAATGTGTACACACTGATGGAAGGGCTAGGGGCATATAGAAAATATAGAATGGGTAAAGAATTAAGCAATGAGCATATTAACTATATTCTTAAAAATAAAATTGGAACAGATCCTAGTGTTTATAAATTGATAGATGCGTATGTTGGTATAAATAAATTGGTAGAGGAACGAAAGATTGAATGTGATGTTATTTTCTTTGTGGAAATGACAAGAGCTATTGAGAAAAATGGGCTTGAATATAGCAGTAATGGGGTTCAGCTTTTTTAATAGAAGTATCAAATGTGGGACCAGCAGTATAAGGAAATAGGTGTAAGTGAGCTGTATAACAGGGGTGTAAGAGTATAAAAAAGAAATAGAAAAAGGGGTAATTATATGAATGGAGTATTGAAAGAAGAGGATTTTGTGTGGAGAGAGTTGCGTCCGAATAATATGCAATCTAATCCGCTAGAAGGATACTATGTATTAATAAAGGCCTCTGAAAAACATTATAGGAAGTATACAATACTAATGCACAAAGAAGCAGATGAAGCCGGATTAGTATTGGAGAAGGGGAAGGTTTATTATGTACTTCTAGAGAGACATTATCATGATGTAGAAGAGGAGCTAATTATTCCAGATCCAATGACAGATGAAACAAGACGTAATATATGGGAAAAAGGGAATGTAGATTGTATGGTTAATGACTATGGAAGTTTCACCGCTGTATATAATGACTTAGAGAGTGCTAAGAAAAGAGCATATATAGGGTATGCGCATATATTTGGATATTTAATACCGACATATTGCAAAAAAGAGTAAGGAGTGGCGTAGTAATGGAAAAGATAAGTTATACAATAGAATGGTTAAAAGAGCAAATTAAGGAAGGCAGAGAACCGAGTTATATTTTCTTTTGGAAACATTATCCTAGTAGAGATGGTAAACTGACATCGAGCTGCTTAAGTCAGTGGTGGGAATCGAATTTTGAGGTTGAAGGTGTTAAATATTGGTGTATGGAGCAGTTTATGATGGCTGAAAAAGCAAGATTATTTGGTGATCAAATAATCTGTAAAAAGATATTGAACTGTAGAGGACAAAAGGAGATAAAAGCTCTAGGTAGACAGGGTAAAAGATTTGATGAACAAATATGGCAGCAAAATAGAGGCTTGATTGTGTTGAAAGGAAATATAGAAAAGTTTAGTCAAGGTGAAGAATTAAAGACCTATTTGGTAGGGACAGGGGATAAGGTTTTAGTAGAAGCAAGTCCATATGATAAAGTATGGGGAATTGAACTTGATGCAGGAGATGCAAATGCGAACAATCCAGAAAGATGGAAAGGATTAAACCTTTTGGGGTTTGTGCTTATGGAAGTTAGAGATAGATTAAAAAGTTAGATATAAAGAGGTAAAATACCTGGAAAGAAATCTGATTACAGCTGTTCTTTAAAGGTGCATAGAGAGAGAAAGCCTTATGGTAGAAATAGATGGTACTTTCGTGTATAATAACTTAAGATTCAACAGAATGAGAACACAGCTAAAGGAGCTAGTCATCTATGAAATTTTATTTAGCACCCATGGAGGGGCTTACGGGGTATGTGTACCGTAATGCTTACCATGCGTATTTTGGAAATATAGACAAGTATTTTATTCCTTTTATTGCAGCGAACCAGCACGGGAAGCTTTCGACAAGGGAATTGCATGATATGTTGCCGAAGCACAATGAAGGGATGGTAGCCGTTCCTCAAATACTTACAAACAATGCAGAGGATTATATACGTGTTGCAAGGCAACTTAAAGACTATGGGTATGAAGAGATCAATTTGAATTTAGGATGTCCATCAGGAACGGTAGTAGCGAAAAATAAAGGATCGGGCTTTTTATCACAGCCGGAAGCATTAGAACAGTTTCTAGATCAGATTTTTGAAGCAGATATCACTAAAATTTCTATTAAGACGCGGTTAGGCAAGGAAAGTACGGAGGAGTGGGAAAGACTACGCCTACTTTTCGAGAAATACCCGATGGAAGAATTAATTATTCATCCACGTATTCAGAAGGACTTCTATAAGAATAAGCCTCGTATGGAGGCCTTTGGTGAAGCAGTAGCAGAAAGTCAGCATAGTCTTTGTTATAATGGTGACATCTTTACCACAGAGGATTATACGGCTTTTAGAGAGAGCTTTCCACAAGTGGAGAAGGTGATGCTGGGTAGAGGAATCATCGGCAATCCTGGGCTTGTAGGAGAGATTCAAACGGGTGACATGCTGGATAAACAGGTGTTACAAGCATTTCATCAGAAGCTTTATGTAGATTATCAAGGGATTTTATCAGGGGAACGTAATGTTTTGTTTAAGATGAAAGAAACATGGTTTTATATGATACAAATCTTCTCTAACTGGGAAAAGTACGGGAAGAAGATTAAAAAAGTCCAAAACCTTAAAGAGTATGAGGCACTTATTGCTAAGCTTTTTGAGGAAGAGCACATCGTTTCCGGCGTAGGCGTCTTTAGTAACAAAAAAAGTGGCATTTAAATGCCACTTTTTTTGTGCTTTTAATCATTTTGTAAATGGATGGTTTGAGTAGGGAAGGCGATTGCTACTTGATGTGTGTGGGCTAAGTCCATAATGATGAGGTTGACTTGCTCTTTAAGTGCTGAATAGCTTTTCAGGTCAGTATTTGTAGTAAAGTATTGTACCATAATATTGAGTGAAAAATTGCCGTAGTTATCGAAGAACACAAGCAGTGAATCAGATTCGATGGCTTCTAAGCTGTGGAGTTCGTTTTTAAGTGCCTCGATAAAGGTAGTGAGTGTTTCCTTAGGGGTATCGTAGGTAACGCCTAAGCTAAAGCGATAACGACGTTTAGGCATAGTAGACCAGTTCAGGATGTTATCATTGGCTAAAGTGGCATTAGGAATAACCACTAGACCTTGCTCGAAGGTACGAATACGTGTACTTCTGAAACTTACGTCTTCGACAATCCCTTCGAGAGAGCCGATGGCCACCCAATCACCGATGGTAAAAGGTGTATCAACCATAAGGACAACGCCACTCATAATATCTGTGAGTGTATCTTTCGCGATGAAAGTAAAGGCCGCACCGGCGATCCCTACACCTGTTAAAATATTGCCTAGCTCGATAAATTGAGAAATGATAATACCAATACCAATGACCATCACGATAAATTTGATGATTTTTGAAGTAAAGCGAATGATAAGGGCGTTATCAAATAAAGTAAATTTAGAGCCGATTCTTAAAAGCAGTTTTTCGTAGATATCCACGAAGTTGTATGCAGCCCAAGTAAGACCGATAATAAATAAGGTCGCATACCCTTTATTTAAAAAATCAAAAGGTATAAAATGAAGTGATAATTCGATCTCACCTATGATTAGTAGAGGTTGCTTAAAGGAAGGATAGTTGACAAATGGTGAAATCATAATAGCCAGATAGCCCCCAGTAAGCACCCATAAATAATCGAGAGGACGTTCAAGAGAAGTAGTCATCTCGTCAAGTATATCTGTTAAGACATGTTGTTTTCTTTTGAAAAAGTTAAAAATCCCATTGTGGACTAACTTGCGAAGCAAAAGAAAGATTAAAAAAACAATGAGAGCGCCTCCTAGTTGAATGAAAAACGCGTAGCTAGGAAAGCTATGTAAAAGATTGTTAAGCATAAAAAAGCTCCTTTCTTGATGTTGTCTCTAATATAGTATATGAATAATAGCATTTATTATAGATAGAAAACAAGATTTAGTCAAAGGATTTTATAGTCAGAAAACATATCTTTGTGCTATAATAAAAATATTATAGTAATATAAAGAAAATAGAGGTAAAAGAAATCATGTATATGTCAAAATATGTCAAGGTAGATGGGCGGGTCCCATTAAAAAAGTGGCAGTTGCTTAAAATCAAGCATCATCACAAAGTGGATAACCTCTATATACTTTGTACAGCACCTAACAGTCATCATCTCTTTGAAATCATACATGGTAAAACATTGAGTAAGAAATACGCCGATTGCTACGTGCTAGGCGTAAGCAACGATAAGAAATGGTTGGTTATGCAAATTGTAGAACTGATCGATCAACTTTATAATACACAAACACTGGAATATACCATGTTAAAAGTGCAATAAGAGGTGTAGAATGGCATTATTAGGGGTTATACTTAAACTCATACTGTATAGTTTGCTGGGGATTATAGGTGTTTTGCTAGGGCTTGTGTGTGTGGTGTTGTTTTTACCTATTGATTATCAGGTGTACTATGAGGCTTATAGACAGTCTACAGCCCAGGTGAAAGTAAGATTTTTTTATGTATGTCGAGTCAACTATGAAAATGCTGGTGAAGGTGGGCTACTGAAAGTTTATGTGTTTGGAATACCCATTAAGACCATGGATTTGAGTGCAGAAGACATCAAAGATGCGTCAGAAGAAGTGGCGGAAGACTTAACGAAGACAGAAGAAACCTTTGCGAAAGATACGACACCACCGGCACCGGTGCTAGAAAAGCAAAGTAGCAAAGCAAGTACCCAAGTTAAGGGGCAAGCGACAAAGCCAATCAAGAAGCAAAAGAAGAAGTCAGCATCGCCTATGGGATGGAAAGAACAAGTCGAAGTACTGTGGAAGAGTCCTTATCGCAAAGGGTTTTTCGCTGCAAGTTATAAAGCACTTAAAGACATACTCAAAATGCTTAAGCCGGGGGCTATTTACTTTAAGTTACTCATCGGCAAAGAAGACCCAGCAGAGACGGGGCAGCTTATCGCAAAGATTACCATGGCCTATCCACTTTTTCATTCTTTTGGTAGTGTGGAAGGGTGCTATACTGAGGCAGGCATTTGGGGAGAAATCGGAGGCAGAGGCCGCATACGATTAGGAAGATTCCTTAAAATACTTATTGTTTTTGCAGTTAATAAAGATGTAAGAAACTATATAAAAATCATTTTAAACGTAAGGAAGGTAGATCAAAATGGAAACAAAGCTTAATAATAATTTAGAAGTACTTTTAGGACAGTTAGAGCATTTTATCACTACAAAAACAGTTGTAGGGGAGCCTATCCATATCGGAGACACGATTTTAGTGCCTTTAGTAGATGTAAGTTTTGGGGTAGCAGCAGGTGCTACTGCTGCATCTAAACTTCAAGAAAAAAACAAAGAGAAGGAAAAGCATATCGATGGTACAAGTGATGCAGGTGCAGGTGGACTTGGGGCTAGGATTACACCAAGTGCAATGCTTGTGATTCAAAATGGAACCACACAGCTTATCAACGTTAAATCACAAGATAGTTTAACAAAACTTATCGATATGGTGCCCGGTATTATCTCTAATTTCCCAGATATGGTTTCGAAGTTTTCAGGGGCGGATAAAAAGCCAGCATCAAAAGAAGAAGCAGCTGAGTATCATCATTTAGAAAAATAAGCATCAAAAAAGTGCATCCACAAGAGATGCACTTTTTTATTAAACGTTAAATCTGAAGAGAATGATGTCGCCATCTTTAACGATGTATTCTTTACCTTCAAGGCGTACAAGACCTTTTTCTTTTGCAGCAGTATAAGAACCACTTGCTACAAGGTCGTGGAAGTTTACAATCTCAGCACGGATGAAACCACGCTCAAAGTCAGAGTGGATTTTTCCAGCAGCACCAGGTGCTTTTGTGCCTTCTGTAATAGTCCATGCACGAACTTCTTTAGGACCAGCGGTTAAGTAGCTAATAAGACCAAGAAGCTTGTAACTTGCTGCAATGAGAAGATCAAAGCCTGTATTTGTAATACCAAGGTCTTCGAGGAAGACTGCTTTTTCTTCTTCGTCTAAATCAGCAAGTTCTTGCTCGATTTGTGCACAGATAACAAATACTTCTGAGCCTTCAGTAGCAGCAAACTCACGTACACGTTGTACGTATTCGTTATCACCAGCGATAAGATCGTCTTCAGATACGTTTGAAGCGTAAAGAACTGGCTTACTACTGATAAGACCTAAAGAAAGGATGAATTGATCTTTGTCTGCATCTTCTCCTAGTAAGCTACGGGCTGGAAGACCTTCTTCAAGGTGAGCTAGAAGTTCTTTTAGAATCACAAGTTCAGCAGCAGCAGCTTTATCATTTTTTGCAACTTTAACTGTCTTTGAAATACGACGCTCTAAAACTTCTACATCTGAGAAGATAAGCTCTAAGTTGATTGTTTCGATGTCACGAAGTGGATCAACTGTCTTATCAACGTGGATGATATTATCATTTTCGAAACAACGTACGACTTGAACGATGGCGTCTACTTCACGGATGTGTGATAAGAATTGGTTACCAAGACCTTCACCTTTACTTGCTCCTTTGATAAGACCAGCGATATCTACGAACTCTACAGCAGCTGGTAAAATCTTTTCAGAGTTATACATTTCTTTTAAAACATCAAGTCTTTTATCTGGTACAGCAACGACACCTACGTTTGGTTCGATCGTACAAAATGGGTAGTTGGCTGATTCGGCACCTGCTTGTGTTAATGCGTTAAATAGTGTACTTTTGCCGACGTTTGGCAAACCTACAATTCCTAATTTCATTTATTTATCCTCCTGTATACGCTATTAAATGCTATCCATACTAATTCAAAATTATATAAGATATAAGCGCTGGTTGCAATGATAAAAAAATAAAACTGCAAAAAACTGCAGTTTTACTCATTTTTTCCTATGACGTAGCCAAGAGAAAAGCTTATAATAGTAGTCATAATATAAGCAATTATGGCAAATAAAGTGAGTTTTTGGAGCATATCGGCTTGTTCGAGTACATTTTCGTCTAGCATTTCTTTGTCGCGTTGGGCAACGCGGTAATGACGTTTGCTTGCATAAGGCATGAGTTCACCACCTTCATGTTATCATCTTATTTGTGTAGTATACTTTATTCGGATACTATCTATTAGTATGAATAAAAACAAAAAAAATATTCTTAAAGGGACATTTACAGGACTTTATAAAAGTCCTATAATAGATTCATTACAAAGGAGGCAGCATATGAATACAGTGTATCCCATTTATTTTCCTCATTTAGGAGGCTTTTTATCAGACACAGGGTTAAGTATTGACCCCGTTGCAATAACAGTTTTTGGATTGCCTATTTATTGGTATGGTATTATTTTGACGACAGGTATTGTTTTAGGGCTTCTCATCGCCATGTATATGGCAAAGAAAGAAAAGCTAGACCCAGATTTAATATTAGACTTCTTACTTATTGATATTGTCTTTGCTATTTTAGGTGCGAGACTTTATTTTGTAGCCTTTAGATGGCCGGAGTACAAAGATAATCTTTGGAGCATTTTAAATATAAGAAGTGGTGGTATCGCTATTTATGGTGCGATTATTGCTTCAGTATTGGTAGCTGTCATTTATACAAAAGTAAGAAAGCTTAATCTGTGGCAATTTGGTGATATTGCAGCCTATGGTCTTTTGGTAGGGCAAGCGATTGGACGCTATGGAAACTTTGTGAATCAAGAAGCCTTTGGAGGCGAAGCAGGACCACAGGCATTATTCGCAATGCAAATTGCTAAGTCTGAAGCAGTGGCACATAGCACATCGAAGACGATTGAAGGTTTCACGACTTATGCTAGAACCATTATTGATAATGTCACAGGCTTAGAACGCGTGGTAGAGTATGTACAAGTACATCCGACTTTCTTTTATGAGTCATGTTGGAATATAGGTTTACTGATCTTATTACTTCTTTATAGACGCTATAAGAAAAATCATGGAGAAGTCTTCTTCCTTTATGTGATGGCGTATGGAATCGGGCGTTTTTGGATCGAAGGTCTACGTACAGACCAGTTAGTCATAGAAGCTATAGGTATTCCAGCCTCTCAAATTGTGGCAATTGTGTCGATTGTATTAGGGGTTGCCGGCTTTATATGGTGTCGAATAAAAAGAAAAACTGTATAGATATTTCAAAAAAATGTAAATTGTTGTTGATTTTTTCCAAATTCCCCCTTATAATAAAGGACAGAGAGAGAAAAATAAAAGTAAGACCATTTTTAATGTTTTATCAGGAGGGATTTAAATGAATAACACAGTTACAAGTATAGGTGCCCTACAAGCGCGCCTCAATGCGCTTGTCGCAACGACGAATTTATACACTGAAGATCTCGCAGAACTTTATACAATCAGCACAGAATTAGACCAACTAATTGTCGCTTACTATAACGAATATCAGCAATAACCAGTAGCAATAAGCTAGCACATCCCGTGCTAGCTTTTTTTTGCCCAAAAGCGTAGGAAGCCAGAAAAAATAATGGTTTTTTATTCATAAAATATTCAAAATCCCCTTGAAAAATTCTCCAAAAAGCAATAAAATAAAAGAAAGTGGTGTTGAGTGGGTTAAAGTGGGGCAAAAAGGGGGAGTAGTGGAGGATGTTTATCGGAGAATATCGTCATAGTTTAGACGACAAAAGTAGAGTCATCGTACCAGCTAAATACCGAGAACAACTTTCAGAACAATTTGTCCTAACAAAAGGATTAGATGGGTGTCTTTTTGTTTACTCTCAAAGTGAATGGACAAGCTTTGAGGAAAAACTAAAAGCACTGCCACTTACAAACACCAATGCGCGTAAATTTGTTCGATTTTTCTTAGCAGGAGCAGTGGAATGTCAGACGGACAAACAAGGTCGCATACTTATTCCTAGTCATCTTAAAGTATATTCTGAGATAGAAAAAGACATAGTATTCATAGGTATGGGAAATCGCATCGAAGTTTGGAGCAGCAGTAAGTGGGATGCATACAATGAGGAAGCTTTTGATGCTAGTACATTGGCAGAACAAATGGAACAATTAGGAATATAAGGAGAAAGACTTATGGAGTTTAATCACTTGTCAGTTTTATTAAATGAATGTATTGATGGCTTAGCCATTAAAGAAGATGGTACTTACGTAGATGGGACATTAGGTGGCGCAGGCCATGCTAAGCATGTATGTGAGCGATTAGGAAAGGAAGGGCACTTTATCGGTATCGATCAAGATACCAATGCACTTCAAGTTTCGCGAGAACGTTTGAAAGATATGGTACCTAAAGTATCCATAATGCATAATAATTTTTCGAATGTTGTCGATGTATTAGATGAACTAGATGTAGAGGCCGTTGACGGCATGCTTATTGACTTAGGGGTTTCTTCCCATCAATTAGACGAAGCATCGAGAGGGTTTTCTTACATGCATGATGCAAAGCTTGATATGCGTATGAATCAAGAAAGTGACTTCTCAGCTTATGAAGTCGTTAATGAATACAGCGAAGAAGGCCTCTATGAAGTCATTAAAGGCTATGGCGAAGAAAAATGGGCCAAGCGTATCGCGAACTTTATTGTAGAAAGAAGACAAAAAGCACCGATCGAAACGACTTATGAATTAGTAGACGTCATTAAAAGTGCGATACCAGCAAAAGCACGTAAAGATGGTCCACATCCTGCGAAGCGAACTTTCCAAGCGATTCGTATCGAGGTTAATAAAGAAATAGATATTATAAGACCAACGATTTTAGATGCAGTTGGACGACTTAAAAAAGGTGGAAGACTTTGTATCATTACTTTCCACTCATTAGAAGATCGTATCGTTAAGCATACTTATAAGGAACTGGTAGATCCATGTATTTGTGATAGACACATGCCAATGTGTGTATGTGGTAGAAAACCAACAGTAAAAATCATCACACGTAAACCGATCTTACCATCGGATGAAGAATTAGAATTCAACCCAAGAGCACGCAGTGCCAAGTTAAGAATAGTAGAGAAAATATAGTGTAAAATAGAGAAAACAATGTGATGTTGTTTCAGGAGGGATTTTTAGATGGCAGTAAACAATGTAAAAAATTATAGCTATCAATATGGTACTGAAGCACCTAAATATCCATACGGTGTACCTAATCATACGGAGACTCCAGACTTTCAACCACTTAGAAGACCTAGCAAGAAGTCTAAACCAAAAGTAGATATAGCGCATGTCATCAAGCTTACTACATGTGGAGCGGCACTGTTCATTGCGGCCATATCTTTTGTGCATTTAACCTCTGAACTTGCGACAAAGCAGCGAAGACTTGAGCAAATTACAAGTCAAATTAGAGAGACACAAAGTGCCATTAATAGTATGCAGGCCATTATAGCAAGCCAGTTAGACCTTGATGCCATACAAAAAGTTGCCCAAACACAATTAGGGATGGCAGAACCTTTGCCACATCAAGTGGTTTACTTAGAATTACCACAAGAAAGTTATACGGTGTACAATGAGTAAAAAACGTGTAAAACCACAAGAAAATCGAGAACGTAGCCAGACTAAAAAAGCGGGGATTGACCGTAGAAAACGCTTAACGAGACGACTTGCATGGGCTAAGGTGATTTTTATAGGGGTTATGGGGTTCTTGATGTATCGTGTAGGCTATATAAAAATAGTCAAAGGCGAGGAGTATGAGCGACAAGTATATGACAGTATGTCAAATACAGAAAAAGAAATAAAGGCCTTAAGAGGAAGTATCGTTGATCGTAATACGAAGCCGCTGGTAACAAGTAGCTTAGTTTACAATATCATTATGGAGCCTATTATTATCAATGGCTTGAAAGAAGAAGAGAAGCAAGCGACTTTGACTGAATTAGCCACTTACACGGGGAAAACAGTAGCGGAAATTCAGCAAATGGTAGAAGAAAAACCTAAGTCTTGGTATAAAATCTTAAAAAAAGATATTAGTGCTGAAGATATGGAAATGCTAGATGCGAATAAGAAAATCAAAGGTGTATGGTACGAAGAAAGCTTTATTCGTACATACCCTAGAAATGAATTAGCAGCTCAAGTTATGGGTTTTTATAATGGAACGCAGGGACAATACGGTATTGAGCAACAATACAATGCGTTTATGCAAGGTAAGAGTGGACGTATCTTCCCACGCGTGCAAGATGGTAGTATTACTGTAACAGAAGTAGCGCCATCAAAGATGGGACATACAGTGGTGACGACGTTAGATGAAGTTGTACAGCAGTATGTGGAACAGGTGATGGATACGTATGTGAAAGAGTATGGACCGATCAATGCAGCTGCAGTTGTGATGAATCCTAAGACGGGTGAGATTTATAGTATGTATTCTTATCCGGAATTTAACCCTAATACATATAATAACCTTGAACAGCAGCTAGGTTCGGGCGCATGGAATGGCTTGAGTCAAGAACAAATGTCCAAAGCGCTTAACGATGCATGGCAGAACTTTAATACCCAGCATCCTTATGAGCCAGGTTCCACCTTAAAACCTATCGTGACGGCTATTGCCTTAGAAGAAAATTACATTGGCTTAGATGGTTACTATGAGTGTACAGGACGTAACAATGTGGCAGGTGCTAACATTAAGTGTTGGAAAACATCAGGACATGGGCTACAGACTCTTGAGCAAGCATTGGCGAATTCATGTAACTCGGCAATGATTCAAATAGCAGAGAAAATCCCAGGGAATGTCTTCTTGGAGTATCTGGTGAAGTTTGGCTTTGGTCAACCAACGGGCATAGATTTACCAGGTGAAGCATCAGGACTTTTACATCCAGCCAATAAGTTTGGACCAGTAGAACGTGCTACAGCATCTATGGGACAAGGGATTACCGTAACACCAGTACAGTTATTATCGGCTTTTTCAGCAGTTATTAATGGTGGTTATTTGATTGAACCACATATTGTATCGGAGATGCGAGACAGTGATGGTAATGTGGTTGAAGTGTTTACACCGAAGGTGAAGCGTCAGGTCATTTCAGAGGAGACATCTACTATTTTGCGAGAGTACTTACGTACGACCATTACATTAGGTACAGGTACAAATGCGAATATAGCAGGATATACAATTGCCGGGAAAACGGGTACAGCAGAAAAGCTTCCTCGTGGATCAGGCAAACATATCGTATCTTTCGTAGGTTATGCACCGATGGAAGACCCGGAAGTGCTAGCGTTTACACTTTTTGACGAGATTGAGGAAAAAAGTGGTGCACCTACTAAAGCCTTCTATGACATGATGCAAAATATCTTGCCATACTTAGGTATAGAGGCGACTAGTAAAGATGAGACGACAGTGAATCAGACGATGGTTGTACCAAGTATCGGTACATTGAATCTGTATGATGGGATTCGTACATTAGGGCTTCAGCAACTAGACTATGAAGTAATCGGTGTCGGAACGAAGATTAAAGACCAATACCCTGCAGAAGGCACGAAACTACCAGCAGGAGCAAGCGTCAAAATCTATGTAGAGACAGAAACACCAGATGCCATTATAGAAGTACCTTCTTTGATAGGGCTTACTATTGACGAAGCTAGAAAGACAACTAATGGCTTCTTCCAACTTGATATTGCTTCTGAAACATCAGGTGCGATTACAACACAAGTGCCGAAGGCTGGAACAAAAATTGAAAAAGGCAATAAAATAGTTGTACAAACATTAGAATAATGTGAATAAAGCTATCCTTCTTAAAATAGACTTTTATAAGACCTATTTTGAGAAGGAGGCTTTTTTTATGAAATCAACTACCCCGATGACTGTAAAAAGACGTATCCTTATAGCAAGTGCATTGTTTCTGACAGCTATGCTAGGGATGATTATTAGGCTCGGATACGTACAAATATCAGAAGGAGAAATGCTACAAGGTAAAGCGTTAGAACAACATACCAGAGACCGAGCTATTGCGCCTACGAGAGGGACAATCTATGACAGGAATATGAATATTATTGCACAAAGTGCATCTGTAGCTACCGTTGGTGTGGTACATGCTCAAATTGAGGATGCTGAAATGGTAGCGAAGGTCCTTTCTGAAAAGCTAGGATTGACCTATGAAGAGGTCTATAAGAAAGTAACGAAGAAAGTAGCTTTTGAACGTATTGCAACAAAGATAGACAAAGAAATAGCAGATGAAATACGCGAAATGAACTTACCAGGTGTCAAGGTGGATGCAGATTCTAAAAGGTACTATCCATACAATGAACTGGCATCACAAGTGATTGGTTTTGTAGGAAAAGACAATCAAGGAATCATTGGTTTGGAAGTGCAGTATGATAGCTATCTAAAAGGTAAAGTAGGGAATATTCTGATGGAAACCAATGGCCGAGGTGAAAGGCGCATGGAGACTGCAGAAATTCGTATCGACCCCACACCGGGCAATCATTTAGTGACAACCTTAGACATGACGTTACAACAGTATGCTCAGCAAGCCATTGAAAAAGTAGTCGCAGAAAAAGATGCCAAACGTGGCACGATCATCTTAATGAATCCACAAAATGGGGAGATTTATGCCATGGCAAATACCCCAGACTTTAATTTGAATGAGCCGTTCACTATTAATAATGAAGAATTACAGGCCATATGGCATACGTTAACCCCTACTGAAAAACAAAATGAGCTCAATCAGATGTGGCGTAACTTCACCATTAATGATACCTATGAGCCGGGGTCAACTTTCAAAGTATTTACATCTGCCATGGGGCTTGAGTCTAATGTAGTGGAACCTGAAAGTAGCTTTAACTGCGGTGGTTCAAGGGTCGTTGCAGGAAGAACCATTAAATGTTGGAGAAGTCCAAGGTCACATGGTCAGCAAACTTTTATTCAAGGTGTTCAAAATTCATGTAACCCTGTCTTTATGGATGTAGCAGAACGACTTGGTGCGGAAACGTTTTATGATTATATGGTACGTTTTGGTTTTACACGTAAGACCGGCATTGACTTACCAGGAGAAGCAGTCGGTATTTTACATAAGAAAGAAAAAGTGGGACCAGTAGAATTAGCAACCATGTCTTTCGGGCAATCTTTTCAGATTACACCGCTACAACTTCTGACCAGTGCATCTGCGATGATTAATGGTGGTTATGTCATTACGCCTCACTTTGGAAAAGAAATTATCGATGCAAATGGTAACGTAGTGGAATCATTTCCTTATCAAAAAGGTGACCAAATTATTTCCACAGAAACAAGTGAGCAATTAAAGCATATATTAGAAAGTGTTGTGTCAGAGGGAACAGGTAACAAAAGTTATATTCCAGGGTATCGTATAGGTGGCAAAACAGCAACATCAGAAAAACTACCTAGACGTTCAGGCAAATACATAGCTTCTTTTATGGCGTTTGCACCAGCAGAAAATCCAAGTGTTATAGGGATTGTGCTTATCGATGAACCAAAAGGTGTATACTATGGAGGAGCTGTTGCAGGGCCAGTCATGAAGGAAGTGCTAGGTAATGCAATACCGTATCTTGAAATTGAACCAATCTATACAGAAAAAGAACAAGCACTAGAAGAAGTACAGCAAGTTGAAGTGCCAGCTTTTGAAGGATTAACCGTAGAAGATGCACGTAAGCTTGCCAAAGAACTAGGTGTACAAATTGAAACAATAGGAGAAGGAAGTGAAGTGCTAAGGCAATTGCCGTCAAGTGGAGAAAAGATGAATAAAACAAGCAAAATTCTCCTCTATACAGAGTAACTTCTCTTTGTAATCTAAATAATACATGATATAATAACTAAGAAAATGTTAGCAAAAAAATGGGAGGCTTCTTATGATCTTAAAAGAATTACTACAAGACATATCTTACAACCTTATAGAGGGAACGACTGATACAATTGTAGATCAAATTATATATGATTCACGCATCAAAACAAAGGATGGTTTGTTCATGGCTATTAAAGGCTTCAAGACAGATGGACATCAGTATATTGATGCAGCTATTGCTAATGGTGCGAAGACCGTTGTTTTAGAAGATCGCGTGGCGGTACCAGAAGGTATTACTGTTGTACAAGTGAGTAATGCCCGCGAAGTGATGGCGATACTTGCAAACAATATGTATGATACACCTTCACAAAAACTACAAGTTGTAGGGGTGACAGGGACCAATGGTAAAACAAGTATTACCTTTTTATTAGGGCAAATACTTGAACGCATGGGAAATAAAATTGGTGTGATAGGAACTATTGAAAATCGTATTGGTGATACAGTACTTAAATCGCAGCATACAACACCTGAATCCATTGATCTTCAAAAGCTTTTCCATACAATGCAAGAAAGTCAAGTATCACATTGTCTGATGGAAGTATCTTCTCATGCGCTAGAATTAGCACGTGTAAAAGGCACAGACTTTAAAGTAGGTATCTTTACAAACCTTACCCAAGATCACTTAGATTTTCATGAGACAATGGAAAACTATGCATTGGCTAAAGCAAAACTTTTCAAACAATGTCAAGTAGGGGTTATTAATACAGATAGTCCTTATGCGACAACGATGATTGCTGAAAGCACTTGTAAAGTTATTACTTATGGTATTGATAAAAAAGCAGATTATACAGCACATGATATCTGTATCACTGCTGGGGATGCGAGCTATACTTTAGAAACACCTGAAGGGACGTATAAGGTAGTCGTTCCTATTCCAGGTAAATTTACAGTATACAATACAATGGCAGTCATTATTAGTGCGCGTGCACTAGGATTAGATATGGAAACTATTTTAGAAGCACTTAAAAGTGTGAAAGGGGTTCCAGGACGTATCCAGTCTTTTGGTGCACCAAAGGGCTATAGTGTGATTGTAGATTATGCACATACACCAGATGGACTTGAAAATGTGCTTCAGGCGATCACACAATTTGTAAAGGGGCGTATTATTACAGTGTTTGGCTGTGGTGGTGACCGTGATAATACCAAGCGTCCAATCATGGGTGAAATGGCAGCGAAATATTCGGATTATGTTGTCGTAACTTCTGATAACCCACGAAGCGAAGACCCACTACGTATTTTAGAACAAGTAGAAGTAGGGGTGAAAAGACAGACGACACCTTATCGCATGATAGAAGATCGTAAAGAAGCCATTCATCAAGCACTACAGATGGCTGCGCAAGACGATGTGGTACTTGTGGCAGGGAAAGGTCATGAAAACTATCAAATCCTAAAAGAACGCATCATTCATTTTGATGATTCAGAAGTGGTGCAAGCATTTATACAGGGGGAAGGGTCATGCAGTTAACAATCCAAGATATTATTTATGCGACGGGTGGAAGATGTTTAAATAATGAGCAAATTGGCAATAAATTAATTACATCTATTATTACAGATACAAGACAAATCACGGATGGTAGCCTATTCGTTCCCCTAAAAGGGGAACGATTTGATGGGCATGCTTTTGTTGGTGATGCTTTTGCACAAGGAGCTATTGCTACTTTAAGTGAGAAAAATGAGTTAGCCCATCCGGAAATGGTTACAATATGGGTAGCAGATACACGTAAAGCACTGCTAGACCTTGCTGCTTTTTATCGTGGAAAGTTTGATGTTCCAGTGGTTGCAGTTACAGGTAGTGTGGGTAAGACGACGACAAAAGACTTAATCGCAGCAGTATTAAGTGCTAAGTACAATACTTTAAAGACAGAAGGTAACTTTAACAACGAAATTGGTCTGCCTCTTACTTTATTCCGTCTAGAAGAAGCACATCAGATGGCTGTTGTAGAGATGGGAATGAACCATTTCAATGAAATTCATCGTTTAAGTGTGACTGCAAGTCCAGACTTAGCAGTTATTACAAACATAGGTGTATCACATATTGAAAACTTAGGAAGTCAGGAAGGCATCTTACAAGCAAAATTAGAGATTTTAGATGGACTTAAATCAGGAGGACCTCTTGTGATTAATGGAGATGATCCGTTACTTGGGCAAGTTCAAGAAAGCGAAGAGCATCCTGTGATAAGTTGTGGTCAAGCACCGCATCAAATGTACCGTGCATCTGAGATCATCATGAAAGATACCATGACTTATGCTTGTGTTCAAACCCCAAAAGATACCTATGACATTACAATTCCTGCATTAGGCGAACATATGGTATACAATAGTTTAGTTGCTATCGCCATTGCAGAGTATTTTGAACTCACAAAAGAACAAATACTCGAAGGGTTAATGGCATATATCCCAAGTAAGATGCGTATGAATATAAAGACTTATCCAACAGGAATGACAGTTATTGATGATGCCTATAATGCGAGTCCAGACTCCATGGTAGCGGCATTGAAAGTTTTAGCACATTATAAAACAAGCGGAAAACGTATAGCTATACTGGGTGACATGTTCGAAATGGGTGACTTTGCAGAAAACTTGCATAAAGAAGTAGGTAGACAAATAGCTCAGCTAGACGTCGATTGTCTGATCGCAGTAGGCGATTTGGGAAGATATATTCAAGCAGGGTTATTAGAAGTAAGTGATGGGAGCGAAACGTATCATTATGCAACGAAAGAAGCATGTATAGAAGCGCTAGGTGAGCACATCGCATTACAAGACACTGTTTTAGTGAAGGCATCGCGTGGCATGGCATTTGAAGAAATTGTAAAGGCATTAGGAAAGGTGAATAATCATGAATAATCAAGCGTTTTATGCGGTTTTAATAGCTTTCTTTTTAAATGTAGTCATTAGTCCTGTAATGATTCCATTTTTAAAGCGTCTTAAATTTGGGCAGACAGTAAGAGATGATGGCCCAAGTACCCATCTTAAAAAGACGGGGACGCCTACAATGGGTGGGATTATCATTCTTACAAGTATTTTACTAACCAGTCTACTTTTTGTGATTGGTAATAAATATGTGCAAACTGTTTTGTTTGTAACACTAGGCTTTGGTGTGATTGGGTTTTTAGATGACTACATCAAAATTATCAAGAAACGTTCACTAGGACTTACACCGATGCAGAAGATTATCGGACAACTCATTGTAACGTTAGGATTTGCTTATTTATTAAAGTTTTATTTAGGATTAGATACAAAAGTACTCCTACCATTCACGAATGGTGAAGTGTATTGGGACTTTGGAATACTTTACTGGCCACTACTTGTCATTGGGGTATTAGCTATTGTCAATGCAGTCAATTTGACAGATGGTTTAGATGGCTTAGCTTCAAGTGTAACAGTGCTTGTAACCACGTTTTTCACAATGGTAGCTTTTGCGACAGTGAATCCTGTGACACCTATTGCAGCAGCGACAGTAGGAAGTTTGATGGGCTTCTTACTTTTCAATACGTATCCTGCTAAAGTATTTATGGGGGATACAGGTTCTTTGGCATTAGGTGGTTTTGTAGCAGGTATAGCTTTCTTAATGAAAATGCCACTATTTATTCTTATAGTAGGTATTATTTATGTGATTGAAGTATTGTCAGTAACGATTCAAGTGCTTTACTTTAAAAAGACAAAAAAACGTTTCTTTAGAATGGCACCAATCCATCACCATTTTGAGTTAGGTGGCTGGCCAGAAACAAAAGTTGTGACTGTCTTTTGTATCGTAACAGCTATGATGTGTTTAATTGGATTAATTGCCTTATAAGGGATAGGAGGGAGAATACATGGAGAATAAAGCGATTGTTATAGGATGTGCGAGAAGTGGTATTGGCGCAGCTAAGCTTGCTGCGGCCAACGGTTATCAAGTCACACTGTATGACCAAAAACCAATAGAGCAGTTTAATGATGAAGTACAAAAGGCCGTAAAAGAACTGGAACAACAAGGGGTCACTTTTATAAGTCAGGAAGCACCTGTGCTTAGTCAGTACGATAAAGTCATCTTAAGTCCTGGTGTACCGACGGACTTGCCTTTTATTCAAGAAGCAATAGAAGGTGGGCAAGATGTAGTAGGCGAATTAGAATTTGCGGCTTCTTATTGTAAGGCTCCTATCGTAGCTATTACAGGAACCAATGGAAAGACAACCACCACAGCATTAGTAGGACAAATTATCAAAGCCTACAATGATCATACATATGTTGTTGGTAATATTGGAAGGGCCTTTAGTGAAGATGTAAGTGCTATTCCAGCAGATGGGATTGCAGTGGCAGAGGTAAGTAGCTTCCAGCTTGAGATGACCAAGACTTTTCATCCTCGAGTAGCAGCACTTTTAAATATCACACCGGATCATCTGAATCGTCATAAGACCATGGCGAATTATTGTGAAGCCAAGTATCAAGTAGCAGCATATCAAAGTGAAGCGGATTACTTCATCTTAAATGCCAATGACCCTTACTATGAAGAAGCGAAGACAAAAAGTAAGGCACGTATGGTTACCTTTAATGCAAAAGACACAGTAGATTATGGGACGTTTGCAAGAGAAGGTATCCTTTATGAAAACATGTCAGGTGAAGAGACTGCTTTATGTGCTATTAAAGACCTTAAGATTCTAGGCAATCATAATGTAGAAAATGCCTTAGCAGCGATCGCTCTCTGTAAAGGTATAGGCGTTCCAAATGCAATCATCATTAAAGAACTATTAGCTTTTAGTGGTGTAGCACATCGTATCGAGTACATTACTACCAAAAAAGGTGTGGCATACTATAATGATTCCAAAGCAACCAATGTAGATGCAGCCATAACAGGTGTTCTTGCCATGGAAAAGCCGATCCATTTAATTGCTGGTGGGATGGACAAGAAGACCACTTTTGAAGACTGGATCAAGCTTTTTGAAGGACGCGTCAAAAAAGTTTATGTGATAGGGGAAACAAAAGAGCAGATCATAAGTGAATGCCATGCACAAGGATTTGAAGCCATTGAAGCGTTTGATAGTTTTGAAGCAGCTATAGAGAATGCTTATCAATGTGCCCAAAGCGAAGAATGTGTCCTTTTATCGCCTGCATGTGCAAGCTGGGATATGTTTGAGAGTTTTGAACAAAGAGGAGATCTGTTTAGAGAATTTGTGAATCAATTAGAGGGGTGAGGAAAGTATGGCAAGAAATGAAAGTACACTTACCGCGAGAAAAAAAGGCCCAACAAAACATACACCCGATATTTTATTAATAGCCGTTATTATTATGATTGTAGCATTTGGCGTTGTTATGGTATATAGTGCCAGCCACTACCATGCCATGAATAATTCAGGCAATCCTTTTGACTTTGCCATCAAACAAGGACTTATTGGATTTGCGGGCATTCTAGGGATGCTTTTTATCACTTATAAGCTAGACTATCGCATCCTATCCAATATGTTTGTCGCCAAATGTGCGTATTTTGGATCCCTTGCGATTTCCTTGAGCGTTTTTGTCATCGGGGTAGAAGTGAATGGAGCACGTCGTTGGATACAGCTTCCGTTTGGTCTTACTTTTCAGCCATCTGAAATTGTAAAAATGGGACTGATTATTATGCTTTCAGCATATGTAGTGAAATACCGTAAGAAGTTGCATCATCTCCTCTATGTGATATGGGGTGGATGTATTATCTTATTACCTACGGTAATCATCGCTATTGAGAACATGAGCTCGGCCATCGTTATTGCTTTTATCGGCTTTTTGATACTTTTTGTTTCAACGCCAAAAGTATGGTATTACATAGTTGCAGTTATTGGTGTAGGGGTATTGATTGGGGGCGTTTACAGCTTGGCAATGAATACAGATCCTACACAAGAGTTGCCAGGTGTCTTTGGTCATCTCTTGAAACAATACCGTTTAGATCGTGTAAGGGTATGGAAAGACCCTTGGCTAGATCCAAAAGGAGATGGGTATCAGCCTATTCAATCCTTATATGCAGTAGGTTCGGGAGGCGTTTTTGGTAAAGGCTTAGGACAAGGTATTCAGAAATTAGGTTTCTTACCAGAACCTTATAATGATATTATTTTTGCAGTTATATGTGAAGAGCTGGGACTCGTTGGTGCGGTAATGCTCTTACTGGCCTATGGCGTTCTGGTGATGAGGGGGCTGACCATCGCCTCGCAGGCTTATGACCTGTTTGGGGCGTTGGTCGCGACAGGTATTACAGGGATGGTAGGTATTCAAGTTCTGATTAATGTTGCTGTAAATACAGGTACGCTGCCTACAACAGGTATGCAATTACCAATGGTTAGTTACGGTGGAACAGCGTTACTTATCTTACTCTGTTCATTGGGATTTCTTACCAATATTTCGCGTACTGCAAATATCGGTAAACCAGAAGCATAAAAAGTGGCAGATGCCACTTTTTTTGTGTGCTGAAAAAAGGAGAAGGTGCAAGATGTTCATAGGAAGCTGAAGGGGGATATGGTATAATGAGAAAAAGGGGTGAACAAATGAAAAAATATGTCTATATACTAGGACTAGGTATAATAGGTATGCTGACGGTATTTTTGCTACCTATATGGCAGATTCAAAAAATAGAAGTAAATGGTGTTGCATATTATACAGAGGCGCAACTTAAAGAGAGTATATCTTTTAAAGAGGGGATGCATAGTCTAAGACTAAGAAAAGATAAACTAGTGGAAGAACTTAAGCAATTAACTTATATTAAAGAGGTGACGGTTGATTATGGTTTTCCAAATCAATTAACGCTACAAGTGACAGAGAGAAAACCATTGGGATATGTACGTTTTTTAGATTCTTATTTATGTATTGATGAAGAAGGCTATGTCATTGAACAAGGTACGGAAAAAAGATTGCCATTGCCAGAGTTAGAAGGCTTGGACTTTGAGCAATTTAAAATAGGAGAAAAATTAGAACTGAAAAATAGTGAACAACTGCTTATTCTTAGAGAGATTGTTATGATTTTTAATAAATATAAATTTGTACAAGAGGTTGATATAATACAAGTATCAAATATCCAACAAATTCACTTGTATGTTGATAGGTTAAATGTTATAATTGGAAATATCAGAGATTTTGACAAAAAAGTAAGATACTTAATAGAAGTACATGAGCAGTATGCTATGGGAATTCTTGATTTATCGCTCATAGAGTATAAACAAGCAATCCTTAAACCAATGAGTTAAAAATCAAAGTACATATAACAAAAAAAACACTCTAAAACATAGTCTAACATGAGAAGAAGGGGGAGTAATCTTGCTCGAAATATTTATGGAAAATCAATGCCAAGGCGCTCAAATTAAAGTTGTAGGTGTTGGAGGTGGCGGAAACAATGCTGTTGACCGCATGATTCACCAAGGACTGGCAGGTGTTGACTTTATTACAATTAATACAGATCATCAAGCCTTATCACGTTCAAGTGCACCTACAAAAATCCAAATCGGAGAAAAAATGACACGTGGACTCGGAGCAGGAGCAAACCCTGATATTGGGACAAAATCTGCAGAAGAAAGTCGCGAAGAAATTGTACAAGCTATTAAAGGTACAGATATGCTCTTTATCACTGCCGGAATGGGCGGTGGGACAGGTACAGGTGCAGCACCAGTTATCGCAGGTATCGCGAAAGAACAAGGTATTTTAACAGTAGGTGTTGTTACAAAACCTTTTAGTTTTGAAGGTAGAAAACGTATGCTTAATGCAGAAAAAGGTATCGAAGAACTTAAAAAATCTGTTGATACTTTAGTAATCATACCAAACGACAAAATCCTACAAGTTATTGATAAGAAAACAACGATGCTAGAAGCATTTAGCAAAGCTGATGATGTTTTACAACAAGGGGTTCAGGGGATTGCAGATCTTATTTCTAATCCAGGGGTTATTAACCTTGACTTTGCGGATGTGCGTACGATTATGCATAGCAAAGGGATTGCACATATGGGAATTGGTCGTGCATCAGGTGAAAATAGAGCAGAAGAAGCGATCAAACAAGCAATTAGTAGTCCATTACTTGATACAACGATTAATGGTGCAAGATGCGTACTTATCAATATGGCAGGTGGTGAATCACTTGGTCTTATGGAAGCAAATATGGGTGCAAACCTTATTTGTGAATGTGTAGACCCAGATGCAGAAATCATCTTTGGTACATCTATCAATGAAGAGCTGGGCGATGAAATAATCATCACTGTTATTGCGACTGATTTCCAAAACAAAGAGATCATTCCACAAAAATTTACTGAGCCAGTGCGTACTGAAGCAGTAGCAACACCAGAAACTACACAAAGTGTACAGGCTGTTGCAGAAGAAAAGAAACCAAACTATCAAGAAGTTACAGTAGAAATACCACACTTTTTGAGACGTACAAGATAATTTGAAAAAAAAGATACGATTTCTGTCGTATCTTTTTTTTTTATACTTCTATTGTTTTTACAAAATTTGTAGAGGACTTCTTATACAATGAAAAATAGATTGAGTTCTATTTGAAAATCCATTGATAAGAGGTGAAAGTCATGCAAGTTATCTATATAGATATACTTTTTGCACTTAATTTCCTAATGGATTTATTTATCTTTAGAATAGCAGCGCTACTTATTAATAAAAAAGTAAGAGGGAGACAATTAATAGTAGCAAGCCTATTGGCAGCGACGACGTATTGTCTAAGTATAGGCATACCTTGTTTGAGGCAATTTCCTGTATGGTTCAATAGCTTAATGATCCCTGTTTTGGCGATTTTGTATCTTTTTCGACCCTCTACGATCAAAGGGTTTTTAAAAGTATATACACTATGTCTTGTAAGTGCTTGGATTATAGGTGGTATTGGGTTTAACTTTTACTATGGTCTAAGTCGCTTAAGTGGAGGAAAAGTAAGCATATGGTTACCCGTAATAGGAGGCGCCTGCGTGTGGCTTTTAGTTGAAGGAGGCATTATATGGCTTCGGAAACAGAAAATACATCTTCAATACAGTTATGATTTACAAATTGTACATCAAGGAAAAAACATGGCTATAAAAGGCTTTTTAGACACAGGTAATCATCTTTATACCATGTGCCATAAGCCGGTGATGCTCATGAATAAAGATGTGGTTTGGCAGCTTTTTTCAAAAGAAGAAAGTGACTTTTTAAAAAGCTGTATGGAAAAAGGAATTGAGCACTTGTTGCAAGATTCAGAGAAGATGCCAAAGTTAAAGATATATTTAATTCCATACGAAAGTGTAGGCTGTAAAGAAGGTATGTTAATAGGTGTTAAGCTTCAGCAGTTAACCTTAAAAAGAGGCGATTATATAAAACAATTAGAGGAGTGTGTGGTAGGTATAGCACCTCATCAGTTGTTTAAAGAAGATCATTATCATGTGTTAATACATCCAGAATGTGTTGCATAAAAATAGGGAGGAATTAGAGATGAGATTAAAACAGCGTATACAAAACTACTTGAAAAAATGCCTTTATTACCTATGTAAAAAGGGGCTTTACAATAGCAATGAAGTTCATTATATAGGAGGAAGTGATGTTTTACCGCCACCTCTTACAAAGGAAGAAGAAGAAAAGCTCATAAAAGGTATAGCCGCTATTGAAAATGACTGTGCGGAGCTAGGACAAATTAAAAATATTTTGATTGAGCGCAATTTAAGGCTAGTGGTGTATATTGCGAGGAAGTTTGAAAATACAGGGATTGGAATGGAAGATCTTATTTCCATTGGAACCATCGGACTAATCAAAGCCATTAATACTTTTAATCCTGAAAAAAAGATAAAATTGGCTACATATGCTTCAAGGTGTATTGAAAACGAAATACTTATGTATCTTAGAAGGACTAATAAACTTAAAATCGAAGTATCGATCGATGAGCCGCTTAACGTCGATTGGGATGGCAATGAACTCCTTTTGTCAGATATATTAGGGACAGAATCCGATATTATTTACCGAAATATCGAAGATGAAGTAGATAAAACATTGCTTAAACAAGCCCTAGAGAAATTAAATGCACGTGAACGCGAAATTGTCGAGTTAAGATTTGGATTTAATACCCAAGGTAAAGAAAAAACGCAAAAAGAAGTAGCAGATTTATTAGGTATTTCTCAGTCTTATATATCAAGATTAGAGAAAAAAATTATACTTCGATTAAAAAAGGAAATAACTAGAATGAGTTAAGTGGCTGCATAAATTTAAAACGAATGGTAATGCTTAATATAGACTTATGGAATGCATCAATAGCACTACTAGGAGGAATCGACATGGCCATTAATAAAGTAGAAATATGTGGTGTGAATACAGCTAAGCTACCTATTCTTAGTAATGAAAAGAAAGAAATCTTATTTAAATTAATAGAGGAAGGAGATTATAGAGCTAGAGAAGAATATATCTATGGTAATCTAAGACTAGTACTTAGCGTGATTCAACGTTTTAACAATAGAGGCGAGCATGTAGATGACTTGTTCCAAGTGGGGTGTATCGGCTTAATTAAAGCAATTGATAATTTTGACGTTACCCAAAATGTCAAGTTTTCTACTTATGCAGTACCTATGATTATAGGAGAGATTCGTCGCTATTTACGAGACAATAACGCCATTCGTGTGAGCCGTTCATTACGTGATACAGCTTATAAAGCATTACAGGCTAAAGAACGCTTAACAAGACAAAATGCAAAAGAACCTAATATTCAAGATATAGCGGCTGAATTAGGCATTGCAAAAGAAGAAGTTGTTTTTGCATTAGATGCTATTCAAGATCCTATATCCTTGTTCGAACCGGTATACCACGATGAAAGTGACGCACTTTATATTATGGACCAAGTAAGTGACGAAAAAAATCAAGATGATATATGGCT
The DNA here is from genome assembly GCA_051656485.1 of Cellulosilyticaceae bacterium. Lineage (GTDB taxonomy): Bacteria > Bacillota > Clostridia > Lachnospirales > Cellulosilyticaceae > JBOFDK01. The sequence goes on along the minus strand of JBOGBZ010000176.1, from coordinate 12,057 downwards.
TGAAAACATCTCATTAAAAGAAGCAATGAAGCATCTTAATAGTAGAGAAAAGCATATTTTGACACTACGTTTCTTTGCAGGTAAAACACAGATGGAAGTGGCAGACGAAATTGGTATTTCACAAGCACAAGTGTCACGTCTTGAAAAGACAGCTTTAAAACATATGAAAAAGTATATTTGATGTTATTTATTTAAAGGGGGATTTTAGCGATGATGCGTATAGGTGATATGAAGCATAAAGAAATCATTAACACAGTAGATGGGTCTAGATTAGGGTATATTTGTGATGTAGAGATTGACTGGTCCGATGGAAAAGTCAAGAAGATAGTCGTACCAGGCCCTAGAAAGGTAATGGGGATTTTTGGAGGAGAAGGTGAGTACCTCATTCCTTGGGATCAAATCAAAAAAATCGGTGAAGACATCATTCTTGTTGAACTCAAGAATGAGTACATCAAGGAAAGTGAATATTGACTTTAGTCTTTAAAATATGATAATCTTTAGGATATAAATATGAATTTAGGAGGATAACGAATGAAGTGTCCTTATTGCGGATATGGTATGTCTAAAGTTTTGAATTCTAGGCCTACTGAAGACAATAAGTCAATTCGTAGACGCAGACAGTGCGAAAAATGTGAACGTCGTTTTACTACATACGAAAAGACAGAATGTATGCCAATTATGGTAGTGAAAAGTAACCAAACACGTGAAGCTTTTGATCGTGAAAAATTACTTAAAGGCATTGTACGATCATGTAACAAACGTCCAATTACCATAGACGAAATGGATGATGTGGTTGTTCAGATAGAAAATCAAATTTATTTTAGTGAGAGAAAAGAAATCACCTCAGCTGAAATAGGTGAAATAACGATGGAACGCATGAAGAAGGTCGATGAAGTAGCTTATATCCGATTTGCCTCTGTATACAAAAAGTTTCAAAATATTGATGAGTTTATTGCTGAATTAGAAGCTATCAAACAACGTAAACAATAAATAAAAATAATAAACGAGGACGACACCAGTCGTTCTCGTTTATTATTTTACGCAAAAAAGTTACGATCTAAAAGCCGATAGGAGATGGCTTCGCTTAGGGCAAGTGCATCGATAAGTGGTGAATCATTAAGATCGGCGATGGTACGGGATAACTTGAGAATATGGGCACGACCACGCGCACTAGCATCCATTCGGATGAACCAATCCTCCAGTAAATCTCTGGCATCTGGTGTCAACATACAGAATGTATCGAGGAGATGGGGAGGTATATCACTATTGTAATGGAAGGAAGTGTCTTTGAAGCGGTCTTGCTGACGTGCGTAAGCGGTTTGAACTTGTGTGAGCATCATCTCGGTGGAGAGATTGTGGGATTCTTGAAAAGCATCGAAGTGAAGGGGTTGAAGTTCGAGATGAATACTGATGCGGTCAAGAAGGGGGCCAGAAAGTTTACCTAGATACTTCTTAATAGAAGGTAAATCACACGTGCACTTTTTCATGTTTGGATAATAACCGCAAGGACAAGGGTTTGTAGAGGCTACGAGTAAAAAGTGCGAGGGATAAGTAATGGTTTGGTGAACGCGGGATAAAGTGATGCTACCATCTTCTAATGGTTGGCGTAAAACTTCTAGAGAGCGCTTACTAAATTCTAAAAGTTCATCTAGAAAAAGGACACCTAAGTGAGCAAGGCTCATCTCACCAGGCTTAGGGTGCTTACCACCACCTGTCAGACCCTGGGTAGAAACTGTATGATGCGGGGAACGAAAAGGCCTGGAGAGAATGAGTCTCTTGTCGGTAAGTTTTTCAGCCACACTATAGATTTTAGTGATTTCTAAGCGTTCATGCTGAGAAAGTGGTGGCATGATAAAAGGAAGTCTCTTGGCAAGCATTGTCTTTCCAGAACCAGGGGGGCCTATAAGGAGTACGTTGTGGTAGCCGGCAGCAGCGACCATCATACCCCGTTTGATGTTTTCTTGACCTTTGACATCACTGAAATCTAATAATTCTTCAGCCGAGGCTGGGTGAGATACAGGTAGGGGGAGAGGGGGAACTACCTGGTCCCGTAAACAAGCGATCACGTCTATGAGGTGGGAGCAATAAACGATATTTTTCTGGTCTAATGCAGAAAGTTCGTCATAATTTTCAGAAGGAACCACAAAGGTCGTGATGCCTGATTCATGAGGCGAGCAAATGATGGGCACAAGGCCTCTTGTATAACGTAAGTGCCCATCTAAGGAAAGTTCACCAGCACAAAAAAACTGATCCAAAGCCTCAAGCGCTAAAATACCAGAGGCACATAAAATACCAAGGGCAATAGGTAGATCATAAAGACTACCTTCTTTTCGAATGTCTGCTGGTGCGAGATTGACAGTGATACGACGTATAGGAAAAGCGAACCCACTATTGCGAAGCGCACTTTTGACACGTTCTTTCGATTCTTTTACCGCACTATCCGGTAAACCAACGATTTCAAAGGAAGGTAAGCCATCACTTATATCGACTTCCACATTTACAGGAAGTGGTTTGATGCCAGTTAAAGTGTAGCTGATTAATTTACAGAACATACGGTTATCCTTTCAAAAAAGAGTTTTCTAAGTTATTGACAAAAATAGAATTGTTTAATCAATTAGAAAGATTAAAGGAGAAAAAGATGAGTAAAAGAGAAGCATTATGGTTTCATCAATTGCAGTTACCGAAAGAGCTGACTAAAAGTTTGATAGAGTGTTTCCAGACAAGTGAGGCATTGTACAGTGCGACGGAGAAAGATTATAAGAAGTGTGGTATTTCTGAAGAATGGGCACATAAAATAGAGGTAAGTAAGGAAGATCTAGATAAAAGTGAACAGCTTATGGAGAAGTGTGAAAAGGAAGGTATTCAGTTAATTACATGGGAAGAGTCTGAGTACCCCATACGTCTAAAAGAAATCAATGATTACCCTGCGGTACTCTTTCTAAAAGGAGAGGCAGAGGTCTTGCAGAGACCTATGGTAGCGGTGGTGGGGTCGAGGAAATGCTCAGAGTATGGTTATGAAGTTGCCAAAAAGATAGGTGAGGAATTAGCAGCCTATGGTATAGGTGTCATTAGTGGTATGGCTACAGGTATTGATGAGGCGGCCCATCAAGGGGCGGTACGTGCGGGGAAAACCATTGCAGTTTTGGGGACGGGAGTAGATGTGTGCTATCCAGCGAGAAATCGTAGACTTTATGAGACGATTCAGCAGAAAGGGTGCGTCTTGTCGGAGTTTATGCCAGGAGACCAAGGCTTGCCTTACCATTTTCCTTTGCGTAATCGCATTATTAGTGGGATGAGTTTGGGAACAGTCGTTGTAGAGGCTAAAGAAAAAAGCGGTTCGCTCATTACGGCACATCTTGCATTAGAACAAAATCGAGAAGTTTTTGCAATCCCAGGTAATATTTTTAGTTTATTTAGTAAAGGAACGAATAAACTTATACAAGCGGGAGCAAAATTAGTGATGACTACGGAAGATATTTTGGAAGAAATTTCACACTTATTTCCAGTTGATTTACAGACGATGAAAGACAATTTAAACAATAATCAGTCAGTTCTACTTGATAAAGTTGAAATAATAGTATATGATTGTTTAAGTTGGCAACCTAGTCAAATAGAAAAGATTTACAGTGATGCCAATGCTAGGGCGATAGGCCTTACAGCGCAAGCACTTGAAATGATTTTATTAAAATTAGAAATGAAGGGACTCGTCAAAAGACTCCCAGCCAGAAGATATAGTCGAACGAAATGAGAGATATGTAGGAGGTAATTATGGCAAATAACTTGGTTATCGTGGAATCTGCTGCCAAGGTCAATACAATTAGTAAATTTTTAGGGAAACAGTATGCAGTAGCAGCATCTATTGGACATGTAAGAGACTTACCTAAGAGTCAATTAGGTATTGATATAGAGAACAACTATGAACCTAAGTACATCACAATTAGAGGAAAAGGTGATTTACTTCAAAAACTTCGTAAAGAAGCTAAGAATGCAAAAAACATTTATTTAGCGACTGACCCTGACCGCGAGGGAGAAGCTATTTCATGGCATTTATACTATGCATTGAAATTAGAAGGAAAGAAAGTTTATCGTATCACTTTTAATGAAATTACAGAGCAAGCGGTAAAGGATGCCATTAAGCATCCGCGTGAAATCAATACAGACTTAGTCGATGCACAGCAGGCAAGACGTGTGCTTGACCGTTTGGTAGGGTATCAGATAAGCCCTATTCTTTGGAAGAAAATTCGTAAAGGTTTAAGTGCAGGTAGAGTACAGTCTGTAACCCTTAGACTTATATGCGACCGTGAAAAAGAAATACGTGAATTTATTGAACAAGAGTATTGGTCAATTGAAGCGACATTAAAGCATGGCAAGACCAAAGGATTCGAAGCGAAGCTTGATAAAATACGTGGTGAAAAAGCGGATATTAAAAATGAAGACGAAGCACAAGCTATTGTCAAAGCATGTAGCAAAGGAACCTTTGAAGTATTAGCGACTAAAACGTCAGAGCGTATTAAAAATCCTGTATTGCCATTTACCACAAGTACCATGCAACAAGAAGCAGCGAAGCATTTAGGATTCTCTACCCAGAAGACAATGAATATCGCACAGCAACTTTATGAAGGGGTAAAGATCGGCAAAAAAGAAATCGGTCTTGTAACCTATATTCGTACAGACTCTGTAAGGATTTCAGATATCGCTAAAGAGCAAGCTGAAACTTACATTACAGAGCGATTTGGTAAAGAGTATTTACCAGATGCAAAGCAAGTGAAAAATACAAAAGCACCAAAAATCCAAGATGCCCATGAAGCTATTCGACCAACGTATCTTACAGAAGAACCGGCATCTCTTAAAGAGCATTTATCAAGAGACCAATATAAACTTTACAATATGATATGGTGTCGTTTTGTAGGAAGCCAGATGACCGCGGCTAAGTACAAGACCCATAGTATTAGTGTGAAAAATGGTGATTATACTTTCAAAGCGACTTATTCAGAGCAACTCTTTGCAGGTTACTTGAAAGCGTATGCTTTAGAAAATGAAAAAGAAAATAAAGTAACACCGATTCAAGTAGAAGAAGGACAAGTGCTCGAACAAATCAACATTGTACCGAATCAGCATTTTACACAACCACCAGCTAGATATTCGGAGGCAACACTTGTAAAGACTTTAGAAGAAAATGGTGTAGGGAGACCAAGTACATATGCACCTACTATTACGACGCTTTTAGCTAGAGGCTATGTAACAAAAGAAGCAAAGGTACTTTATCCGACAGAACTTGGTGAAGTTGTAAGTGGTATCATGATTCATCACTTTGATGAAATCGTCGATGTAGACTTTACAGCCCATCTAGAGAAAGTACTTGATGAGATCGCATCAGGTAATATTTATTGGAAAGAAATCATCAAAGCCTTTTATCCAAACTTCCATAAGACAGTGGAAAAAGCAGAGCAAGAAGTTCAAAATATCGATCTTACAGAGACCACAGATATCCCATGTGATAAATGTGGTGAGCATATGATTGTTCGTTATGGAAAATACGGGAAGTTCTTAGGATGTCCTAAATTCCCAGAATGTAATAATACAAAGCCTTGGTTTGAAGCAATCGGCGTGAAGTGTCCTTTATGTGAAGGCGAAGTCATTCTGAAGAAAACGAAAAAAGGCCGTATGTATTATGGATGCGAAAATAACGTGAATGAATGTGAATTTATGTCATGGCAAAGACCAACAGGTGATAAGTGTCCAACATGTGGCGATGTTTTAGTTGAAAAAGGTAGTACAAAAAACAAACAAATCGTATGTCGTAACGCAGTTTGTAATTATGGAAAAAAAGGAAGAACTGAGAAATAACGCGAAAAATGTCAAAAAATGACCAAAATTAACAGGTTGTTAACAATTTAGTGTTGAGTTTTCTCTTAATTTATGATATTATGACTTATGTGTAAAAGATAGGTTTTTTGGGGGGACAAAGTTGAGACACTCAACTTTGTCTTTTTAATGAGGATAAATGTATAAGGTGTATAGTGTTAAAATTTTTAGAACATACTAATTGTAGAAACTATTTAAGGAGGAAATTTTTATGTCTATGGAATTATTACAAAAAATGAGAAAAGTTAATCGCTTACTTCAGCGTGTAGGGTCAGATCGTGTGATCTTCTCTGAAATCTGCGAAGTAATTAGCGATGTCGTACAATCAAACGTGCTTGTGGTGAGCAGCAAAAGCAAGGTGCTAGGTATTCACAACGTATTTGCAAACGACTTAGTAAATGATGAGCAGTACATCGGGTACTCAATCAATGACCAACTTATCTCTATGATGGACGTAAGAGAAAATGTATCAATGGAGACTATCTTTGCAGATAGCGCAAACAGTGCAAGTTACTTAGGATGTATCGTACCAATCGTTGCAGGTGGACAAAGACTTGGAACATTCTTACTTTACAAAGAAAAAAGCCAAGGTAACTACGATACAGAAGATATGATTTTAGCAGAATACGGCTCAACAATCGTTGCAGTTGAAATGCTTAAATCACTTAAAGATGAAACAGAAGAAGAAGCAAGAAAAATTGCAGTAGTAAAATCAGCGATCGGCACACTATCTTACTCTGAATTAGAAGCAATCTTCCACATCTTTGAGAAATTAGATGGTACAGAAGGTTTACTTATCGCAAGTAAAATTGCTGATAAAGTAGGTATTACACGTTCAGTAATCGTTAATGCACTTCGTAAATTTGAAAGTGCTGGTGTTATTGAGTCACGTTCACTTGGTATGAAGGGAACATATATCAAAGTACTTAACGATGCACTTATCGAAGAATTAGGTAAGCTTCGTAAATAAAACCACTAAATATAAAAAGGGCTACCTCTATGAAGGTAGCTTTTTTAATATTGCAAAATAAAAACAGAGAATTTGGGGTTTATAGAATATAATACTGATATTTTAAGAGAATAACTATTAAATAAATATACATTAAATATAAAAAAATGAATTTTAGTAGACATTAAAAATCATTTTATGTATAATAATTATATATAAGCTAGGGTACATAATAATTGGTGCATGATACAAATTGAAAAAAGGGGAGTGGCGTATGTATAGTTATCTACAAATGTTTATAGAATACCTTAAAGAAGTTAAGCATGCTTCTATGAATACCGTTCAATCGTATGAAAGAGATTTGAGATATTTTTTAGAATATTTATTAAGAACAAAGCCGGATGATATTCATATTATGAGTACCGAAAATATACATCATTATATGGATCACATGGAGGCAGACCATAAATCAGTATCAACTATTTCCAGAACGTTGGCGTCTATTCGGGCATTTGGACAATATCTTGTAAAAACAGGTGTGATGTACGAAAATCCAGCAATCTCCATCGCGTTACCAAAAATTGAAAAAAAGGTACCTAAAATTCTTTCGGAAAATGAAATTCTTGTGTTGCTTGATCAACCTTGCAACAGTGATTTGAAAGGGATTCGTGATAAAGCGATGTTAGAGCTTCTTTATGCAACGGGTATCAGGGTTTCAGAACTTATTACCCTTAAAGTAGCTGATGTGAATTTAAACCAAGGGTATATCATCTGTCGTGATCAAAACAAAGAAAGAAGTATTCCTATCGGAAAGCCAGCCATAGCTGCTGTGAAAAAGTATCTGACACAAGTGCGACATGTAATGATCAGAGAGAACACCCAGGAAGCATTGTTTGTGAACTGTAGTGGCATGCCTCTTACGCGACAAGGTTTTTGGAAGATTTTAAAGACTTATGCCAAATCAGCCAATATCGATACAGAAATTACACCACATATGCTTAGACATTCTTTTGCTGCCCATCTTATTCAACATGGTGCCAATTTAAAGTCTGTACAACAAATGTTAGGCCATTCAGACATTTCTACCACACAAGTGTATACGCAACTATCTAAATAAGTTTATAAACAGGGTAATATAACCCTGTTTTTTTTTCGTATTTTATACTACAATAGAAGTATGGTATATCCATAAACAAAACAATTTTAAGTAGGTGATGAAATGGCTAGAATAATATGGATTGTTTTAGATAGTGTAGGTATAGGAGAAATGCAGGATTCATCCGCATATGGTGATGTGGGTGTTGATACATTAGGGCATGTTTATGCATATAATAAAGGCCTTGCGATGCCAAATCTTATTGCATTAGGACTTGGGAATATCGAGGGTGTAAAAGAACTTCCAAAAACAGATGCACCAAAAGCTTCTTTTGCGCGTCTTAAAGAGCTATCAAAAGGAAAAGATACAACGACAGGACATTGGGAAATGGTAGGTATTCATACAGAAGTACCGTTCCCTACTTATCCAGAGGGCTTCCCAAAAGACATTATGGATGCTTTTGAAGCACAGATAGGGACAAAGACACTTGGGAACTGTACAGCTTCAGGAACAGCAATCTTAGATGACCTTGGTGAAGAACATATGCGTACAGGATATCCTATTGTGTACACATCAGCAGATAGTGTCTTCCAAATTGCAGCGCATGAAGATGTCATTCCTTTAGAGAAACTTTATGAAATGTGTGAGATTGCACGTCGTCTACTTGTAGGAGAACATGAGGTATCTCGTGTCATTGCAAGACCATTCTGTGGGACACCAGGTAAATTTGAGCGTACAAGTAATCGCCATGATTATGCTGTAGCACCACCAAAAGAGCATTTGCTTGAATACGCGAAAGCAAAAGGCCTTGATGTTGTGGCTATTGGAAAGATTGAAGATATCTTCAATAAAAGTGGGATTACACAAGCAACCCATACAAAAGATAACGTGGATGGCATCAAGCAGACGATAGCTGCTATAAAGGAAGATACAACAGGTATTATCTTTACAAACCTTGTAGACTTTGATATGAAGTGGGGTCATCGTAATGATCCTGAGAATTATGGAAAAGGTCTTGAAGTGTTTGATAGCTATGTGCCAGAGCTTTTAGAAACGATGAAAGAAGATGACATCTTAGTCATTACAGCAGACCACGGCTGTGATCCAACCACAAAGGGAACCGACCATACCCGTGAGCATGTACCACTTATTGTATATAGCAAGATGCTAAAAATGGGTGTTGACTTAGGAACAAGAGAATCTTTTGCAGATATTGGTCAAACAATTAGTGAAGTATTCGATTTACCACAGCTAGCTATCGGTACGAGCTTCTATAATAACCTGAAAAAATAGATAGACTGGAGGCATACACACATGCGCATGTACGATATCATTGAAAAGAAAAAGTATGGGAAAGTCCTTACAAAAGAGGAAATAAGCTTTGTTATTAAAGGCTATACAGATGGAAGTATTCCTGACTATCAAATGTCAGCATTACTTATGGCCATTTATTTTCAAGGGATGAATAATGAAGAGACGGCTCTTTTAACACAGTGTATGGCTGAAAGTGGCGAGATGCTTGATTTATCTTCTATTGAAGGCATTAAAGTCGATAAGCACAGCACAGGTGGTGTAGGCGATACGACCACAATGGTACTTGCACCTATTGTAGCAGCAGCAGGTGTTCCAGTAGCTAAAATGTCAGGAAGAGGTCTAGGTCATACGGGCGGAACAGTCGATAAACTAGAGTCCTTCCCTGGTTTCCAAGTAGAGTTACCACTGGAGAAGTTTATGGCAAACGTCAATCAATATGGCATTGCAGTTGCTTCTCAGACAGGAAACTTAGCACCGGCAGATAAGAAAATCTATGCATTAAGAGATGTGACAGCGACGGTGAATAATGTGTCACTTATTGCAGCATCAATTATGTCGAAGAAAATAGCAGCAGGTTCAAACGCCATTGTACTGGACGTTAAGTGCGGAAGTGGTGCTTTTATGAAGAACTTAGAAGATGCTAAAGAACTGGCACAAACAATGGTGGACATCGGTAAAAATGTAGGACGTGAAACCATTGCTCTTGTGACGGATATGAGTCAACCACTCAGTCTTGCCATTGGCAATAGCTTAGAAGTAATCGAAGCCATTGAAACATTAAAAGGCAATGGTCCAAAAGACTTAGTGGAAGTCAGCGAAATGCTAGCAGCACATATGCTAATGCTAGCGGGTAAAGTAGCCACTGTTGAAGAAGGTAAAAAGTTAACACAGGAGCTGATCACTTCAGGTAAAGCCATCGCTAAGATGAAGGAGTGGATCAGTAGCCAAGGTGGCAATGCAGCAGCAGTGGATGACTACAGCTTATTGCCGCAAGCAGCATCTCAAGTAGCGGTTCAAGCCGAGCATACAGGGTATGTGGCTGCCATTGATACAGAGATGGTAGGGAAAGCAGCCCTCGTATTAGGTGCAGGACGCGAAAATAAAGAAAGTGTCATTGACCTAGGTGTAGGTCTTATGATTCATAAGAAAATAGGTGACTATGTAGATGCAGGTGAAGCGATTGCAACGCTATACTATAACGATGCACAGAAATTACAAGCAGCTACAGAGTATTTAAAAGAAGCTTACGTAGTGAGTGAAGAAGTGGTTACAGCGCCACCTCTTATTTATACTGTTATCAGCTAATCAAATGTAAACCAACCTTATATAAAGAAGAAACTTCCTAGTTGACTAGGAAGTTTTTTTGTCTAAATAGGTATATTTTAGATAGTATAACAAATAATAGAAATAAATTAGAGGAGGTATGAAGTTATGAAAAAGAAACTGATAACAGGTATCTTAACGATAGCATTGTTTTGTAGCAGTATAACCCTTATGGCCAAAGAAGAAAAAGCTACATCCAATGCTCTAGCAGAAACAGCAAGAAGTTATGTGCTAATGGAAGTGGGGAGTGGCCAAGTCCTTATGGAAAAAAATATGGATCAGGTGCTCCCACCAGCCAGTATCACAAAAGTAATGACCCTTCTACTCATCCATGAAGCCATTGATGCAGGCAAAATTAATTGGGATGATCAAGTCACAGTCAGTGAACATGCGGCGAGTATGGGTGGTTCTCAGATTTTTATGGAACCAGGTGAGAATCAGACAGTGCGTGACTTGGTAAAAGCCATTGCTATTGCATCTGCCAATGATGCAGCTGTAACGATGGCAGAGTATGTAGGCGGTAGTGAAAGCCAGTTTGTAGATATGATGAACAAACGTGCCCAAGAACTTGGTATGACCCATACAGTGTTTAAAAATGCGTGTGGCTTACACACAGATGGACATGTATCCACTGCCCATGATGTTGCACTGATGTCTAGAGAGCTCATTGCCAACTACCCAGACATCACAAAGACCCTCACCACTTGGATGGATAAGATCATTCACCATACCCGTAAAGGCGACAGTGAGTTCGGCCTTACCAATACCAATAAAATGATCAAATGGTATAATGGCCTTACAGGACTTAAGACGGGCTATACACCAGAAGCTAAACACTGTGTAAGTGCGACAGCCAAAAGAGACGATATGCATCTTATCGCAGTAGTCATGGGTGCACAGGATGGCAAGATTCGTTTTAAAGAAGCAGCGCAGTTGCTTGACTATGGATTTAGCACTTATAAAGTACAGACTGGACCTCGTGTAGGAGAAATCTTAGCACAAACGCCAGTGAAAAAAGGTGATCAAGACCAAGTCGATCTCACTATCGAGAATTCTATGTCGTTTGTCGTGCCAAAAGGCAATACCACAAGTGAACTTGCCTATGATGTGACTTATGAGCCTAATGTTTATGCACCTATTTATAAAGGCCAAAAATTAGGTGCCATCACCTATACATTAGATGACAAACAAGTAGGCGAAGCGCCACTGGTTGCAGCAGCAGATGTAGGTAAGGCGAAATTTGGCGATATGCTCCCTTATATGATCAAACGTTATTTTTCACTTTGCAAATAAAGTCATTGTTCCCCCTATATTTATAGGGGGTTTTTGACATAGTTCTTGCAATCTCGCACAAATCCTTATAGAATAAATAGAGTGTTTCATCCAAATAAAGGAGTTGCTGTATGAGTGTAACATTTAAATTAGAAGACTTTGAGGGACCATTAGATCTCTTACTCTATTTACTAGAAAAAAATAAGATGAGTATTTACGATATAGAAATTTCATCTAT
>JBOGBZ010000175.1:0-24625 GCA_051656485.1 Cellulosilyticaceae bacterium | reverse complement strand
AGCATAGAAATGCCACTCAGCCATCATATAATTGTTGTGCTTACTTGGTAGTTTGAGTTCATGAAGGTAAGCAGCGTCTGAACGGAGTCTTGGTGACATCATGATGATACGTGTAGGATTGGTCTTACGAATCTCTGTGACTAAACGTTCATAGATTTCATTAAGCTTATCAGGCTCTTTATTAAGTGCATCGGTGGCTTCTATAAGAAGGTCAAAAGAAAGTAGATGGGAGACATCTTGGTACCGTGTAGCTACCGTACGCCACCACTCCACAACTTTATGAATGTTTTTTTCATTAGGTGCATTTTTAAACTCATCTGCTTGATATGCAATGACAGGGATGAGGCCATGCTTTAAGCAGTCAGCGATTTGCTGATCAAGGGAAGCGAATAATGCTTCATCAGCTGCATCTTTGATACGTATGCGTACGTGAGATATGCCACCAGATTTAAAGTCTTTAACCGTTTGTTCATTATAGTAAGCTTTACCTTCAGAAGTTTTTGACCAGTCGACATCCATACCTTTACCAAGAAGTTGCTGATATGTCCAAGGGTCGATAGGTGTAGCACCATATGTAGGTTGATGAATATAAGTAACACCATCTTTGTATTCAAGGGTATAGCCTAGGTTTTCAACGATGAAGCGTAGTGGCATATAAGTTCTACCTTCTATAAGACGTGGTGTGGTTGTCGGAATGAGTGGGTCTATAGAGACGGTGTCATTATTGATGCGGGCGATAGGGGTATTAATGGTAAGTTCAAGGATTGTCGTATCATTTTTAATGACGGCTGTTTTTGAAGTCGGTAACCAATCAGTCGTACATCCAAGAGCATCACCTAAAGCCCGAAGTGGTACATAGGTACGGCCATCTATAAGAGTAGGTTGGCCTATTTGATCGTCAAAAGATAGAGGTATATCGTTAATAACGATAGAGCCTGCTGGTAAGGCATAGGTAGAAAAAGAAATGATAGTTGCGAATAGGAAGCTGAGTAAAAAGAGTATTTTACCTTTCATTAGTTCACCTCATTTGTAATGTATTAAACTTATTATAGTATATCGGCAACATAGATTAAAACATAATAAAAGGCACCTTCCTGAAATAGTAAACTTATATATAGCGTAACAGCACCTAACAGGCTTTTTTCATATAGCCAATTAGATGCTGTTATTTATTTTATCTAGAATGGGTGTTACTAAGGCCATACTTTGCTCTAGTTGGTTCAAATCCTCAGATGTTAGAGGTTCGATACGAGCAAGTAAGCGTTCTTTAATCAGACGTTTATGCTCTGCAAATAGACGATGAGCTTTATCAGTAGTGTCGATAAGAATCATACGACGATCACTAGGATTCTCTAGGCGAACGACGAGACCTTCATGGATGAGTTTATCAATGATAGGGGTCATATTTGGTCTAGAAATACAAAGTTTTTCCGCAATGTCGGACATGGTACTTGCCTTATGGTGCATAAGGTAGAAAATGACCTTCACATGGGATGGTGGAAGAGGCATTAATTTGAAAAATTCGTCGTGTTTAAAAATAGTGCTGTTCAATTTCACAACTAACCCAAATAATTGTTCTGAGAGTTCAGGTAAATTGCTTGTACTCATAATACTCGCTCCTTGTGTGATTCCTTATATAAGCTAGTATACCCCAAATAGGGCATTTATACAAATAAAAGTTATTGACTTATAATAGTTATGAAAATATAATTAATATAAAATCATAAAAGAATGACTTAAAAGGGGGAACACCATGTTAAAGATGATTAAGTATCTCAAGCACTCCGTATTACCTATAGCGGCAATCGTTGTGTTATTAGTTATCCAGGCAGTATGTGACCTCTCACTACCAGACTACACATCCAACATTGTTAATGTAGGGATTCAGCAAGGTGGCGTAGAGGATGCAGTACCAGTTCAGATAAGAAAGACAGAGCTAGATAAGATTCTGCTTCTTATGAATGAAGATGACAAACAATTAGTACAAGAAAATTACGGTCTATCTGAAGAAGATACATCGATTTATGAGCTTCAAACAAAAGACAAAGTAGTAAAAGAAGCGCTTAATACAGCGTTTGGAAAGCCAATGGTACTTCTGAATATGATGACAGAGGGCACTAACTTACCAGAAGGTATGCCAAAAGACACAGAGTCACTTTTCAAGATGTTTGGAATGATGGCTCCAGAACAGAAAGAAGCTTTCAATACACAGATAGAAGAAAAGTTCGCTACAATGCCAGAAAGTATGATTACACAAGCGGCGACATCTTATGTGAAGAACGAGTATGAAGCCATCGGTATGAATACTGAGACAATGCAGAATATGTACATCTTAGGTGCAGGTGGCAAGATGCTTCTGATCGCACTGATTAGTATGGCGGCTACTGTAACAGTAGGGTTCCTAGGTGCACGTGTGGCAGCAGGACTTGGTAGAGACTTAAGAAAGAATGTCTTCAAGAAGGTCGTATCTTTCTCAAATACAGAGATGGATCAATTCTCTACAGCATCACTTATTACGAGAAGTACAAATGATATTCAGCAAATACAGATGTTGATGGTGATGCTATTACGTGTCGTATTCTACGCACCAATCTTAGGGCTTGGTGGCTTCATCAAGGTACTAGGTACAGATACATCAATGGCATGGATTATTGGGGTAGCAGTAATGGCTATTCTTTCACTTGTTCTTGTACTTTTCGCAGTGGCTATGCCGAAGTTCAAGGCAGTACAGAAGTTGGTAGATAAAGTAAACCTCGTTATGCGTGAGATCCTTACAGGGATGCTCGTTATCCGTGCTTTTAGCACACAGAAGCATGAAGAAGAGCGTTTTGATAAGGCGAATAAAGACCTTACACAGACGACGCTATTTGTAAATCGTGTGATGTCTATGATGATGCCACTGATGATGCTTATTATGAACGTTATTACAATCCTTATCGTATGGAATGGTTCACATAGCGTAGATGCAGGAACGATGCAAGTTGGTGATATGATGGCATTTATCCAATATACAATGCAAATTATCATGAGTTTCCTTATGATTTCAATGGTATCAATCATGCTTCCAAGAGCTTCTGTATCAGCAGTTCGTATAGATGAAGTATTACGTGTAGATGGCGTTATTAAAGAAAATGCGAAACCAAAAGCATTCAAATCAGAGCAAAAAGGGGTGGTAACATTTAAAGATGTATGCTTTAGATACCCTCATGCAGATGAAGATGTACTTCATGACATCACGTTCACTGCAAGACCAGGGGAGACCACTGCTTTCATCGGAAGTACAGGAAGTGGTAAGTCCACACTTATTAACCTTATCCCTAGATTTTATGATGTGACACAAGGTGAAATTCTAGTAGATGGAGTCAATGTAAAAGATGTAAGCATACATGACTTACGTGAGAAGATAGGTTACGTGCCACAAAAAGGTGTACTCTTCTCAGGTACAATCGATAGTAACTTAAGATATGGTAAGAAAGATGCTTCAGAAGATGAAATCAAGAAAGCTGCTGAGATTGCACAAGCAATAGATTTTATAGCAGCTAAGGAAGATGGCTTCGAGTCAGAGATTTCACAAGGTGGAACCAACGTATCAGGTGGGCAAAAGCAAAGACTTTCTATTGCACGTGCCATTGCGAAGAATCCAGAGATTTATATATTTGACGATAGTTTCTCTGCTCTTGATTACAAGACGGATGTGACACTACGTAAAGCACTTAAGGAAGAGACAGCAGACAGTACAGTGCTTATCGTTGCACAGCGTATTAGTACCATCCTTCATGCAGACCAAATCGTGGTACTTGAAGAAGGGAAAGTAGTAGGTATTGGAACACATGAAACATTATTAAAAGACTGCGAAGTTTATGAGCAGATTGCCTTATCTCAGTTGTCAAAGGAGGAATTAGCTCATGAGTAAAATGAATAACAAAAAAAGCATGGGACCAAGAGGTCCGATGGGTGGCCATGGCCCTATGGGCGGTATGGGAGGCGAGAAAGCAAAAGACTTCAAAGGTACGATGAAGAATCTTGCGGCTTACCTCAAACCTTTTAGATTCAGAATCTTAATGGTTATTATCTTTGCTATAGGAAGTGCAGCTTTCTCTATCGTAGGACCAAAATTCCTAGGTAAAGCAACGACAAAAATCTTCGAAGGACTTGTAAGCAAAGTAAGTGGTAGCGGATCAGGGATTGATTTTACTGCGATTGGTCAGTTACTTATCTTCTTATTAAGCCTCTATGTGATTAGTGCACTTTTTGCTTTTATACAAAACTTTGTGATGTCAGGTATCTCACAAAAAGTATCTTACAACTTACGAAAAGAAATCTCAGAGAAGATGAATCGTATGCCACTGAACTACTTTGATACAAGAACTCATGGTGAAGTATTATCTCGTGTAACCAATGACGTTGATAGCATTAGCCAGAACTTAAATCAAAGTATGACACAAGTGATTACAGCTATGACAACCCTTGTAGGGGTATTAATTATGATGTTCTCTATCAGCGTTACAATGACAATGGTAGCACTTCTTGTCTTACCATTATCGATGGTCTTTATCTCAGGTGTTGTTAAGAGATCACAAAAGTATTTCCAAGAACAACAAGAGTATTTAGGTCATGTAAATGGGCAAGTAGAGGAAGTCTACGGTGGTCACTCAATCGTAAAAGCGTTCAATGGTGAGGAAGATGCCATCGTTGAGTTTGAGAAACTTAATGATAAACTCTACCAATCAGCATGGAAGTCTCAGTTTATATCAGGTATGATGATGCCTATCATGAGCTTCATCGGGAATATTGGTTATGTACTTGTATCAATACTTGGAGGATGGTTAGCCATCAGACAACGTATCGAGGTAGGGGATATCCTTTCATTCATCCAATACATGCGTTCATTTAATCAACCTATCGCTCAGACAGCACAGGTAGCTAACCTTATGCAAGCGACAGCTGCGGCAGCAGAACGTGTATTTGAATTCTTAGGTGAAGACGAAGAAGTACAAGTGGTAGAAAATCCAGTAGCTACTTCAGATATAGAAGGCTATGTAGATTTTGAAAATGTACACTTTGGTTATAATCCAGAGAAGATTATCGTTAACGATTTTACAGCACATGTGAAGCAAGGACAAAAAGTAGCTATCGTAGGACCAACAGGTGCTGGTAAGACGACAATGATTAAGCTACTCATGCGCTTCTATGATATCAGTGAAGGAGCTATTCGTATCGATGGTCATGACATTCGTGACTTCAACAGAAGTGAATTAAGAGACCTATTCGGGATGGTACTTCAAGATACATGGCTCTTTAATGGTAGTATTAAAGAAAATATTCGCTACGGTAAACTAGATGCGACAGAAGAAGATGTTATAAGAGCTGCTAAGGCAGCCCGTGTACACCACTTTGTAAAGACACTACCAGATGGCTACAATATGGTGCTTAATGAAGAAGCGACCAACGTTTCTCAAGGACAAAAACAGCTGCTCACCATAGCACGTGCAATTCTTGCAGATCCAAAAATCCTTATACTAGATGAGGCCACAAGTTCAGTAGATACACGTACAGAAGTCCTTATCCAAGAAGCGATGGAGAACCTCATGAAAGGCCGCACAAGTTTTATCATCGCACACCGCCTTTCAACGATCCGCAATGCAGATTTGATACTCGTTATGGATAAAGGCGATATCGTAGAGCAAGGCACACATCATGAGCTTTTAGCAAAAGATGGCTTCTATGCGAAGCTTTATAATAGCCAGTTTGAAAATAGTTAAGCAAGTAAGAAGGCGTATTCCACGAAGGAATACGCCTTTTCTATAGATGCTATTTATCTCGATAATGAGAGCCACACTGTACAATTTGAATTTGGTTATTTTCAATACGATAGACAATACGATTACAACTATCTATACGTCTACTCCAATAACCAGATAAATTACCTTTTAGAGGTTCAGGTTTACCGATACCATCATACCCACTTCTGTCAATATCCTTGATAATCTGATTAATACGTTTAAGTGTTTTTCTATCTTGATTTTGCCAGTATAGGTAATCTTCCCAGGCTTCATCACCCCAGAGTTTAATCATCTTCCACCTCTATTAAATCATGAGCAGTACTAAAGCCAGCATCCATATTTTCAATAGCTTTAGCAAGACGGGCTTGATTAACTTCTGAATAGAAAGGATCATCACCTAATCCAATTTCAAAAGGAATACGACGTTCTCTAAGAACGGCTTTAGCAAATAGATTGATAGCCACTGAAGCATTCATACCTACTTCATTACAAAAAGCATCAAATTGTTTTTTTACATTTTCATCCATACGAACACTTAAAGTTGTTTGAGCCATGTGATCACCTCCAATAATATTATAATCAATTGTAATACAGTATATGCACAATATCAATACAATGTAACATTAATTAAAAAAATATCATATAAAGTTGTAAAAAACACAACTACTAGTCGTTAGGCAAAAATCTATCTATCATTTATAATAGGATTAAGAAGCGTTAACACTTCAAAAATTGAAGGGTGGATGAGAAAATGTATATCTAATTCCTAAGATAGCACTTTTCTTCAATATTTCTATAGATACCTTGTTTGGCAATACAGAACTTAAGACGGTAGAACTTCTTACTTCGAGATATAGGGTGCAGCCTAATGATAAGAATTACAAGGAAGCTAAAGAAGCGATTAATACGTTATTAAATATACAATCCCAAGATACAGAGGGACTCAAGCAACTAATCAAACTAGAAAACTATAGAGCTCATGGATTTTTACAGAAAGGGCAAGAAGCTTGCCAAGAACTTCTTGAAGTAGCGACAGATCAAAAGGACGTAAAGCGAGCTACTATTCAACTTATCCGTACAAAGGCCATGCTGGGGGACGTTTCTTTTGTAGAAGCATACAGGGCACAGTTTGAAGTGGCAAAGACGGCAGAAAGCTTAAACTATTTACTGATTGCACTTGGAAATACGTATCAGTACGAAACCATGCTGAAATTAGGTAGAGAATACATTGATACATTCAACGAGGAAGAGCAATTAGAAATATATCCAAACCTTATGGAAGCGGCCTATGTATTAAAAGATATTAATTATGTAAAAACTTGTTTTGATTTTATTATTAACCATACAAATGATGTACATCAGTGTTTTAATGCATGGTGGGTACTATGGAAAACCTATAGAAGAACAGATAATCAAGAGGCAGCGGATAAGTGTAAGATAGAACTTTTGGCACAATTACCTAAGCAGGGATGTAATGAGTATATATTTGAGCAGATGATGGGGAAGTTGATGAATGAAGATCATGAACTTATTAATGTACTATAAATACAATAAACGTACTTAGCTACCAATTTAAGATTTCCTTTTTTATTAATTTTGCAATTTAAAGTTGCATTATAGATAGGTCAGAGTACTAAAATAAGGGAGAGAAGAAGATGATTTGAACATGTTTATAAAATTTTTTTTTATGGTATACTAGAAGTATAATTGTTAGATTTGTCTTTTTGGCATGGCATATCACCATTCAAAAGACGAAAGCCCTTAGGTCTTGATATGCTCCCTTCTAGGTAGACAGTTAAAATAATAAAACTGTTTATCAAGGAGGGAGCTTTTTGTATAAAAATAAATACTCACCAGAGGAAAAAGTTAGATTGGTAAATCTGATTCTAAATAACAAGCAAAATATTAATGCCTTGGCAACTTCATGTGGTATTACTTATACTACATTGGCAGGATGGGTAAGAAACTATCAATCTATTGGGATTGATGCCTTTTATACTAAAGGATGGACCAAAAGAACTTCCGCTGAAAAAGAATCAGCTGTCCGTTCATATCTTGCTGGAGAAGGTTCTATAAGTGATATTTGTAGAAAATTCAAGATTTCTGATACAAAGACACTTCGACAATGGATTATAAAGTATACTGGTCATGAGAAACTCAAATCATCCGGATCTGGAGGAAAAAATATCATGACTAAGGGAAGAAAAACATCTTTTGAAGAGAGAGTTGAAATTGTACAGTATTGTATTTCAAATAATTATAATTACATAGAAACATCTCAAAGATTTAAAATATCCTATCAACAAGCCCGTAATTATGTTGTGAAGTATGAAAATCAAGGTATTGATGCACTACAAGATTGTCGGGGAAAACGAAAATCGGAAGATCAAATGACCGAATTACAGCGATTACGTTTAGAGATGAAAATATTAAGGGCTGAAAAAGAACAAGCCCAAATGGAATTATCTTTCTTAAAAAAGCTAGAGGAAATCGAAAGGAGGCGGAATTAAGCCTAGTTCGTCACGAATTTATATATCAGACAATTAAAGAAGAACATAATCAGCACAACTATTCTATTAATACATTATGTAAGATTGGAGGGGTGTCTCGATCAGCTTATTATAAATGGTTACATAGAGAGATCCCAACAAGTGAACTTACGAATAGACATATTGCAGGCGAGATCAAAAAAATTCATGAACAATTCCCAGATAAGGGGTATCGCCGAATTAGAGATGATTTAGAACGATATCACCACATAAAGGCTAATGATAAGCGGGTATTACGCATTTGTCGTACTCTAGATATTAAGTCGACCATAAAATATTCAAACAAGGGTTGCACTAGGCAAGCAGCGAATCCACAACATATAGCTGAAAATATCTTAAATAGAGAATTTAAAGCAAATGCTCCAAATGAAAAATGGCTTACGGATGTAACAGAATTTCATTATTATGTTGGTCCGCAAAAACATAAAGTTTATTTAAGTGCAATTATGGATTTATATGATAGAAGAATTGTCTCTTATATCATTGGTGATTCTAATAATAACGCTTTAGTTTTTGATACATTCGATGTAGCTATTGAATCTAATCCTGATGCAACACCATTATTTCATAGCGATAGAGGTTTTCAGTATACAAACCGTGTATTCCACTTGAAAATCGAATCTGCTGGAATGACACAAAGTATGTCAAGAGTAGCGAAATGTATTGATAATGGTCCTATGGAAGGATTTTGGGGCATTATCAAAAGAGAACGTTATTACGGAAAAAGATTTAATAGCAAGAATGCAGTGATTGAGATGATAAAAGACTATATTGAATACTATAACAACAAAAGATTACAAAGAAATTTAGGGGTACTAACTCCTATAGAAAAATATGATATGTATATGCAAGCAGCATAAAAAAACTGCCAGTAAGGAATACCTTATGGCAGAAAAAAATTTATATTTTTTTAGTTGTCTACTTGACGGGAAGCAGTTCATCTTGCATACCTAAGGGCTTTTTTGCTATCTTTTTTTCTTGGCGCTTGCATAGTAACAAAGCGTTGTAAAAAACACAACGATTAATCGTTAGGCAAAAGTCTACCTATCCTTTATAATAAAATAAATCAATATCAATACTTCAAAAATTAAAAGGTGGGAAAAAAGCATGCAAACTATTTTTATTCATGGACTTGGACAAAACGCATCTAGTTGGGATGAAACCATAAGTTACTTACCAAAGGATAATGAATATATATGCCTAGATTTATTTAGCTTAGTTAAAGGGGAAGAGATAACTTACGATCACTTATATCAAAAATTAGAGATACAGCTCAATGAAATACCAGGGAAATTACGCTTATGTGGACTTTCCTTAGGCGGTGTCATGACGATTCATTATGCGATAAAACATCCAGAGAAAGTAGACTCTCTAATAGTCGTAGCGGGTCAATATAAAATGCCTAAGCAGTTGCTTAAATTACAAAATATTATTTTTAGATTCATTCCTGAATCCAAGTTTAACGATATGGGAATAAAGAAAAAGGACTTCATAGGACTTACGAAGTCAATGATGACCATAGACTTTACACAAGAGCTAGAAAAAATAAGTTGCCCAACATTAATTCTTTGCGGAGAGAAGGATACACCAAACAAAAAAGCAGCAAAAACATTGGTGACAATGATTAAAGGGGCAGAACTTCGCTTTATACAAAGTGCTAAACATGAGGTAAATACAGATAAACCCAAGGAATTGGCAGCGTGCATTAATAACTTTTATAAATAGAATGTTATAAAAGTTCATGCTATAATAAAGATAAAGATTAATCCTTCTAGTATAAGGCTATACTAATAAGAAAATGACAACAAACTGGGAGCGAATTACATATGAAACAATCATTTATCATGTCACCGAAGATAGATTTTGCATTTAAACTGCTTTTGGGTGATGCAAAAAGCAAAGATTTATTAATTGAATTATTGGCAACCATTCTTAAAATTCCTAAAGGTGAGTTTGAAGGCATAGAGTTACTTAATACGGAATTATTACGTGAATTTAAAGAAGATAAAATCAGGAGACACTTATGATAAGTTAAAGAAGTGTATTACAATCAATATTATTGACTTTGAGTGCATTAAGGCAGATAAAATTCATACACAATATCATTTAACAGAGGATGAATTAGGCAATAAGTTAACGGATGTACTAGAGATACACTTTTTAGAAATACCAAAACTTAATAGAATTGACGAATTAAAAGATGCCCATGATCCAATAGTTGAATGGTTACAGTTTTTAGATGCCAAATCTGAAGAGGTGATGGAAATGCTAGCACAAAAAAATGACGGTATACAAAAAGCATATGATGTGCTAAAAAAAGTGACTCAAGACGAAATAGCACGTATGGCATATGAAGCAAGAGAAGCAGAGATAAGAGACCAACTTACACGTGAGAAAGTGGCACGAGAAGAGGGAATGGAATCAGGACTTCAACGCGGACTTCAGCAGGGAATCCAGCAGGGAATTCAACAGGGAATTCAGCAAGGAATTGAGCAAAGTAAGATAGAGTTAGCAACAGGATTATTAGATGTATTAGATGATGAAATGATTTCTATAAAAGTAGGTATAAGTATTGAACGTATACAGCAATTAAGAAACAAAACTAAGTAAAGAAAAGACACAGGGTACGTTGTTTGAAGTAACGTACCTTTATATTTATAATAGATAAAAAGTGTAGGAAGGGTAGCGTATGGAGGCATTTCAAAACATTATAGGACATGAGGATATCAAGCGTTACTTCCGTAAGGCTGTATCATCAGGGCATGTGGCACATAGCTATATCTTTGAGGGGATAGAAGGTGTGGGCAAGAAGACCATGGCAAAGGAAGTCGCACAGATGTTGATGTGTGAAAATGAGGATGCAGAGGGGGACAAGCCTTGTGGAAAGTGTAAGGCGTGTCAGCTTATAGAGAATGGTAATCATCCAGACATTAGTTATATCGATAGAGATACGAAGGTTACAAAGATAGATACCATTCGTGAGCGTGTGGTACAGGATATGGAGATTAAGCCTTTTGGTAAGTATAAAATTATTATTATTAATGAGGCTGATACGGTGACAGTAGAGGGGCAAAACGCTATGCTAAAGACCATCGAAGAGCCACCAAGCTATGGCATCGTCATTCTTATTACGAAGAACTTATCCAAGCTGCTTCCTACTATTGAATCGAGATGCATTCATATACGCTTTAATCCTTTAGGAAATACACAGATGATTCAGTATCTAGAACGTAAAGGTTTGCCACTGGACAAGCAAGTCGTTTATGCACAGTTTTCAGAAGGAAGTATAGGAATTGCCAATAAGCTTTTGGAAGATGAGGCGTTCCTTGAGAAACGTAGGGAAAGCATCGAGTACTTACAGAACTTAGAGAAGGCAGACTTGATGAAGGTGTATGACTATGTAAAGGCGATTTGCGAAGATAAAGAGCAGATCGATGCCATCTTGACTTTCTGGGAATTGTGGTACAGAGACTTGGCACTTTTAAAAAGCACAGATACAGATAAACTGTACTATTTAGATTATAAATATGGCTTGCTCGACATGGCATCTAAATTGACGTATAATAAAATAGGGACACATATTGACCTTATTAGACAAGCAAAAATACAAATCAATCAAAATATATATCCAACCTTTGTAATAGAGAATTTATTACTGAAGCTAAAGGAGAGAAAAAGATGATAACCGTAATTGGTGTTAGATTTAGAACAGCAGGCAAGATTTATTATTTTGACCCTGAAAATACAATCTTCAAACAAGGGGACCATGTCATCGTAGAAACAGCAAGAGGAATGGAATACGGTGAAATCGTATTTTCAAATAAAAAAATAGAGAGTGGAGATGTCATTCATCCACTTAAGAAAGTCACACGTCTTGCGACACCTGAAGACGACCAAAAAGTGAAAGAGAATAAAGTCAAAGAAAAAGAGGCATTCTTCTTATGTAAGCAGAAGATTATTAAGCATGGACTTAATATGAAGCTTATCGATGTAGAGTATACTTTTGATAACAACAAGATTCTTTTCTACTTTACATCAGATGAACGTGTAGACTTTAGAGAACTGGTAAAAGACTTAGCAGCCATCTTCAGAACACGTATCGAGCTTCGCCAAATTGGTGTAAGAGATGAGACGAAAATGTGTGGGGGTATCGGAATTTGTGGCCGTGGACTTTGCTGCAATAAATTCTTAAGTGATTTCCAACCAGTATCTATCAAGATGGCAAAAGACCAAAGTTTATCACTTAATCCTATCAAAATTTCAGGCATCTGCGGTAGACTGATGTGCTGTCTGAAGTACGAGCAGGATTGCTACGTAGAGATTCGTGACCGCTTACCAGAAGTAGGTGATATGGTAATCACCCCAGAAGGTAAGGGCGAGGTACTCTCAGTGAATGTACTGCGTGAACAAGTACGTGTGGCAGTGAAAAAGAAAGATAAAGACGAAAAAGAAGCTATCCAGTACAGTATCGATGACATCAAACTTATCAAGAAGAAAAAGTGCGGTGGCGGCGGATGCTGTGGCAAAGATGG
This sequence comes from Cellulosilyticaceae bacterium, assembly GCA_051656485.1. Classification (GTDB taxonomy): domain Bacteria; phylum Bacillota; class Clostridia; order Lachnospirales; family Cellulosilyticaceae; genus JBOFDK01. The sequence goes on along the minus strand of JBOGBZ010000175.1, from coordinate 11,761 downwards.
TGAGAAGAATCATGACAAGGAGTTTGAGCACTTTGATTACAGTAAACTCGAATGAGAGAATAGATGATCTTCAAAGAAATGGCTATAGACTCATCCAAAATCCCGAAGTATTCTGCTTCGGGATTGATGCTGTACTTTTAGCCCATTTTGCGAAGGTGACGAAGAAGACAAACAATGTATTAGACATTGGCACAGGGACAGGGATTATACCTATATTGATGCATGCCATGTATGGCAAAGGCAAATTCACGGCCATAGATATCCAAGAAGAGATGGTAGAGATGGCGAATCGTTCCGTACTTCTAAATGGCATCGAGGAAGATGTGAGCATTAAGCAACTAGACGTGAAGGACTATAAGGCAATGTTTGAGCAATATACATTTGACCTTGTAACTTGTAATCCACCTTATATGAAAGGTACCACAGGGCTTAAGAACGAACATCCATCTAAAACAATAGCAAGACATGAAGTGATGTGTACGCTAGAAGATATCATTGAAGCGGCAGCTTATGTCCTTAAGGACAAAGGTAAGTTCTGTATGATACACAGACCACAACGTCTTGTAGATATTATCTATGGGATGAAGGTAAGAGGTATTGAACCAAAGCGTATGCGTATGGTACATGGCAAAGCCGGTACAGCACCGACCATGGTACTTGTAGAAGGTGTGAAAAATGGTGGTAGTGAGATGCGCGTAGAGTCACCGCTTATCGTGTATAATGATGATAATACGTATACAAAAGAAATACTTGAAATATATGATTGTGAAGAGAAGAAACGCTAGGTCGAGAGATTTAGCGTTTTTTTGTGATTTTGGCGAAGAGTAGCATAAAAAGAGAGTTGTCATATGATAATAGTAAATAAAAGAGGTGATAAATATGGAAAAGACATTTGTAATGATTAAAGGAGATGGTGTGAAGAGGGGGCTTATGGGTGAAATCATTAAGCGTATCGAACAGAAGGAAATTCATATTAATCAAATCAAGCTGCTCAGACCATCTCGTGATATTGTGGAGGAGCATTACAAAGAGCATAAAGGTAAGCCTTTCTTTGAAGAATTAGTGACTTATATTACAGGAGGACCTGTACTCATTATGGAGGTAGAAGGAGAAGATGCAGTAGATCTTGTGCGAAAACTTATGGGAGATAAAGATCCACATAAGGCATTACCAGGAACGATTAGGGGAGACTTTTCTCATTCTACAACGCAAAATATCATTCATGGTTCGGACTCTACGGAAAGTGCGGTAAGAGAACTAGCTATTTGGTTTAAAGAATCCTAGAAAATACACCTACAAAAAAACGCTAAATCAGATGATTTAGCGTTTTTCAGAATAATGAATATGTTATAATAGAGTCACATAGATACCTGTGAGGATAGCAGTAGTGATGACCCCACAGACATTAGCACCCATTGCATACTGAAGAACAAAAGCATGTTTGTTGATAGCATGAACTTCCTTTTGAACGACTTTTGCAGTGGTAGGTACACAAGATACACCAGCAATACCAATAGTCGGGTTGAAGTTGCGACCTTTTATGAAATAAACGATATAGCCACCTAAGATACCACCTATGCCAGAGATGAGAAGTGCTACAAGGCCTAGCATAAAGAGAAGCAAAATTTTAGGGTTAAGAATCGTTGATGCATCACAAAGTACACCAAGGATGAGCCCTAAGAAGAAGGTCGCACCATAGAGGAAGCCATCTTCGATGAGTTTTGCATATTTCTCCATGCCGATTTCACGAATAGCAATCCCTAAGAAAAAGCTAAGGAATAAAGGTGCAGCTACAGGGAAGAGTAGGCAAAGTACTGCGTTGGCAACGGTAGCAAAGACGAGTTTTTTCTTAGAAGAGATGCCTTTAGCAGGAGATTCTATAATTTGTTTGCCACGAAGTTCTTTTGGAACGAGTAGTCTTATAAGGTATGGATAAAGACCGTAAGTAAGGCTTAAATAAAGGTAAGCTACGATGGTTATAGGTACGACTAGATCTTTAGCTAATGTGACAGCGGTATAAAGTACCATAGGACCATCAGCACCACCGATAAGAGCGATGGCAGCAGCTTCACCACTTGTAAAGCCTAGCGCTTTGGCTAGTGGGAAGGTAAGAATCGTTCCAAGCTCAGCACAGAAAGCAATGAAAAAACTAGTATAAGGTTTGGCGATGACAAAACCGATATCTGTAATGACGCCTATGCCCATAAAAACAAGACAAGCAATTAAACCATTGCTAAAAGTAAGGTTATAAATAGGTTGCAAAAAATCAATCTGCATAATGTTTAGAAGCTCTAGAGGGTCACTTACCATTGCATCCATAAAGAGCGTTCCCGTCTTTTGAGCAGTTAAGAAAAGCACACCGGCATTTACAGAAATCATGCCAAAACCCATCGGTACCATAATGAGCGGTTCTAAGACTTTTTTCGCTCCTAAGTAGACAAGTAAAATACCTAAAAAGATAAGAACAATACGTAAGATAGCAACACTTGGAGCTTGAGCAAATAATGTACCGATGCCTTGGAAGAAATCTAGAAAACTCATAATTTTTTCTCCTTCATTTATCCTGAATTTATAACTTCATTATAAACAAGAAAAAACAAACAAACTAATACATAGAATTTATCTTATTCATTTAAAATATATATACTAGGTACCTAGGAGGGTATTATGCTGGATTTACATTATTTGAAGCTTTTTCACGTCGTAGCACAAAATCAAAGTTTTACAAAAGCATCTGAGATTTTACATATTACGCAGCCAGCTTTATCTATACAAATCAAGAAGTTAGAAGAAGGATTGGGAATGAAGCTTTTTGATAAGACCGGCAATAAGATACAGCTTAATGCCAATGGTACCTTACTTCTATCTTATACAAAGCAGATATTTGAACTGATTGATGAAGCCACACATAAGCTAGTAGACGAAAGTCAGCTTATCCAAGGTGAAATCAACATAGGTGGGAGTAATACACCAGGTACATATATATTACCTAAAATCATAGGCAGGTTTAAGGAAAAATACCCCTATGTAAAAATCAATCTAAAAATAGGTACTACAGAAGAAATCGCCTACTTAGTAACGACAGGAAATATAGATATAGCGATTAATGGTGGCTACATAGATTATGGGAATGCCATAGAATCATTAAAACTTATGGATGATGAGATTATACTGGCAGCATCAAAGACAAGTGAATTAGAAGCGAACGTAACGGCGGAAGCATTGGGAAAGGCTAATTTTATTATTCATGATACCAATTCACAGCTATATAAAGTCGTAAAAGATTTCTTAAAAACTAAGGATATCGAAAGAGAATGTACACTTGCCTTTAATACAATTGATGCGATTAAGCAGGCTGTGGCAGCTAATTTAGGTGTTTCCCTCATACCTAAAGTTGCATTGGAGTTAGAATTAGAGTTGGGGATGATCAAACAGCTTTATATAGGGGAGCCACAGAGTTATCCCTATTATCTAATCTACAATAAATACAAGTATCTATCACCAGCGAAGAAGAAATTCATCCAATGTATTCAAACGTTTTTTGAACAGTAGTATTTTATAAATTATATGACAGAATACCACATATACCTACAAATTTAAAAGGATATGTGGTATTTTTAATAGAGAGACTAAGTACGAAGGCGAAGGAGAAAGTTATGACAGATTACGGGATACTGACCTTATGTGCAACACCTATAGGTAATCTAGAGGATATGACATATAGAGGGGTTAGAGCGCTACAAGAAGCTGATTACATAGCAGCAGAAGATACCAGACACACAAAGAAGCTGCTCAACCACTTTGATATACACACGAAGCTTATTAGCTATCATGAACACAATAAAATAGAGAAAGGTCCAGAGCTTATACGCTTACTTAAGCAAGGACTTCATATTACTCTTGTAACGGATGCAGGTACACCAGGGATTTCAGACCCAGGAGAAGACTTAGTAAAGTTAGCACTTGAAGAAGGCATCACGGTAACCAGTGCACCAGGAGCAGTAGCGGGTATTACTGCTCTTATCATCTCAGGTCAAAGTACGAGACGTTTCGTATTTGAAGGTTTCTTATCTACCGATAAAAAAGAACGCCAATTTACCCTAGAGAACCTTAAAAAAGAGACACGCACCACTATTCTTTACGAGGCACCACATCGCTTGAAGAAGACTTTAGAAACCCTCTATAAAGAATTAGGTGATCGTAGCATTACTGTTACTAAAGAACTCACTAAGAAATACGAAACAGTCCTGAAGATGACATTAAGTGAAGCCATTACTTACTATGAGGTGGAAGAACCAAGAGGAGAGTATGTGCTTGTACTTGCAGGACGCGATATAAAAGAACTTCAAGAAGAAGATAAAGAAAGCTGGGAGAAGCTTACCATTGATGACCATATGAAACTTTATCTAGACAAAGGCATGAAAGAAAAGGATGCTATGAAGCAAGTAGCAAAAGATAGAGGTGTAACGAAGCGTGATATTTATGCCTACTTACACGTATAAGATAGGGAGATAGTGATGTTCAGAGAAAAATATGATATTAACCCTAAGCACTTGGCGATATGGGCAAGTATTTATTTACTTACTATTATACCGGCATATGAGATTCTATTTGCACGTGTACCTTTATTATTTGGTGCCATTGTCATCATTGAAAATATAGTATGCATCTATATTTTTGAGGAGACTTTCTTGGACGAGCTTTTAGAGAGTATCAAAGAAAGTAAAGTATTTTTATTCTTTACGATTAGTTTACTGATGGCACTGTTGATGTTTGTGAATCTACTTTTCCATAACGTCCAGCTTTTCGGTGTACTATGCGTCATTGAATTGGCAGGATTCTTCCTCACGAGAGGCATTAAAAATCTAAAAGAACTTATGAAAAAATAAAGCCTTTACCGATACGGTAAAGGCTTTATTTTTATGCACTGCATTTAATGAGAGCGGAAGCTTAGGAGGTTTAAGTAATCTTACTAAGTGCTAAAAGGATAAGAATGACACCACTTAACCAACCGAGTTCGAGATTTGTTTTTTTAGTTAATTGATGGCCTATAAAGTTACCAAAAGCAATGAGCAAGATATTGATAAAAAAGGAAATAAGAAAAATGGTCATACCATGAAGGTCAATAAATCCCATACCGATTCCTAGGGCAATACTATCGAGGGAAACTGCACAGCCGAGAAAGAAGGATTCTTTTAGGGTAAGAGATTGATAAGATTTGTCCTTTGTTTCTAAGGGAAGCTTCGCACGTAAGCTAAGTTCGATGCCTAAGAAAGTACAGTTGATTTCTTTCGCATGTTTAGGGCGTAGTCGCAAGTATTTTTTGAGAAGCGGTTCGATAAGGCGTAGCATACCTAAAAATGATAGAAGGGCTACGCAGATGCAAAGGGTAACTATCGGAGGAATAAAGTGTTGAAGGATATCGCCAATAAACATGGAAACAAGAAGAACGATAGAGGAGATGAAAGCAATAACCATTTGGCACAAAGGCGCCATCTTAATTTTATTTGTGCCATAGGCAAAACTTATGACTAAGGCATCAAGGGAGAGGGAGAAAACGATTAATATTATTTGTAACATAGGCATCATTCCTTTGAGTGATTTTTATACATTGTATGTAATAAAGAAATGACCTGATACTGAAAATGCAAAAGTGTTGAAAAATCAGCAACACTTTTGCATTTTTTAAGTTTGTCCAGCATATAGTGTAATAAAGATTAGGGCACTAGGAGGAGAAGAATGATGGAAGAAAGGGACATTGGATTAAAACTTAAAGAAAAAGTAAAAGCAAAAGGCATCTCATTGAGACAGCTGAGTAAAGAAGTGGGAATCGATGTGTCTACGTTATCTAGGTTTATAAACAATAAGCAAAAGCCAAATATCAAGCATCTTAAAAAACTTTCGAAAGCATTGGAGGTACCCTTCCAAGAGTTATTAATCGAAATGGGGTATGAAATGCCCTTTGAATCAAATAAACATACTACTCATCTCAATAAGTTTGTAACAGAAAGTAGTGTTGATAATCAAGATATTTTTAATATATGTACGTCTTTAGAAAATGAAGATGTCAGGATAGATATTGAACGTGAGTTAGATAAATATGGTCAATATATACAGCTTCCCGAGGGAAAGGAAATGGTTATAAATAACTTTGAAAATAAGCTAAGTAGTGTGGGACAGATAGGGCCTATGATTGACTTGCTAAAAAAGCTTTATAATCAATTCTCACAAGTAGATATTCCACTAACAGCTATGATTCTAATTGGGAGCGCCCTTATATATTTTATTGTATCGCCTGATGTGATACCGGATTTTTTGTTTCCACTAGGATTTATAGATGATGTGATTGCAATCCAAATGATTAGTTCAAAAATAGAAAGGAACCATTATGTATGAGTGAGATTCAAAAAAAGATTCAAGAGGAAAAATACGAAGGATTAACATTGAAGGAAGTACGAAAGAGGCAATTAAAATACGGCGCTAATGAATTTACCCAAACAAAAGCACCAAGTATGCTGCATGAAATTAAGGAGGCTTTAAGCGAGCAACTAATCATTATTCTTTTAATTGCTGCAGGGATTAGCTTACTTATAAGAGAATACCATGATGCAATCGGTATCTGTATTGCAGTACTTATCGGTGTAAGCATTGGTATTGTTACAGAGAATAGATCCAAAAAGGCGGCAGAAGCACTTACTCAAATGACTGATGATATTCAAGTTAAAGTTATACGGGAAGGTAGGACAGGCCTTATACATAAAGCTGAAGTTGTACCAGGCGATTTGGTGTTGCTAGAAAGTGGAGATAAGGTGCCCGCTGATGGCTATGTTGTACAAACAAGAGAGATTAAACTTAGAGAGGACATGCTTACAGGCGAATCAAAAGAAGTAGGTAAGCGGGTGAAGGACGCTGTATATGGGGGAACACTCGTCGCATATGGAAGTGCAGTTGTAGAAATTACAAAAATAGGTGATGAGACCGAGATGGGATATATCGCTCAAGAACTAGGTGAGCAGGATGAAGATACACCTTTACAGATTAAGATGGGGAAACTAGGAAGTGGTATTTCTAAAATATCAACAGCTGTGGCAACGATGCTTTTTATCTATATGATTGCTCAGATTATTAAAGAGAGTGGCGGAATAAGAAGTATGCAGGAGGCTTTGATGCTTTTCCCAAGCATTAAGACAGCCTTTATTGTATGTGTAGCACTTATTATAGCGGCAGTACCAGAAGGCTTACCAACGATTATCAATATTACGCTGGCAATCACTATGAAACAAATGGCAAAAATTAATGTCCTCATTCGTAAGAAAGAAGCGTGTGAGACTATCGGTTCAGTAAGTGTTATTTGTAGTGATAAAACGGGTACCCTTACGCAAAATAAAATGCGTGTAGAAAAGGTTTATCATGAAGGGCGATACATAAATGCTAATGAGTTAGGTGCATTTCCTTACTTATTAAATAATTTTATGATTAATACAACGGCGCATATCGAATATAAGGGAAAACAAGAGTTTTATATAGGCAGTGCTACGGAGTGTGCGCTCCTTTCATATGCGAAAAATTTTGATTATGAAAAAGCCAGACAAGCAGCAGACATTGTATCCCAACTTCCTTTCTCATCAGAAAATAAATATATGGCAACGCTGATTAGGGAAAACAATCAATACATGATGCTTTCTAAAGGTGCACCAGAAGTTATACTTGGGCAATGTCTCTATGAAGTAGTAGGACGAGAAAAACGTAGTTTAACAGAACAACGTAAGCGAGAAATATTAAGAGAGATCCAGCTGATGCAAGGAGAGGCGATGCGCGTCATTGCTTTTGGATACAATACATTTCAGCTAGGAAGTCGTATAAATATAGAGAGAGGCATCCATGAGCCACTTGTTTTCAGTGGGTTTGTGGCCATTAAAGACCCTTTGAGAGAAGGGGTAAAGGATGCAGTGGCAGAGGCTAGAGAAGCAGGCGTTGAGACGAAGATTCTTACAGGAGATAATCTTTATACAGCACTAGCCATAGGAAAGGAATTGGGTATAGTAAATGGTGGTATGAAAATCGTAGAAGCCAGCTATATTGATAAACTAACGGATGAACAATTACAAAAGGAAATCGCCCATATCGCTATTATTGCACGATCTAAACCTACAACGAAGATGCGTATTGTACAAGCTTTACAGAAAAACGGAGAGATAGTGGCTGTGACAGGTGATGGCATTAATGATGCACCAGCACTTACAAAAGCAGATGTAGGAGTAGCTATGGGAATTGCAGGTACAGAAGTAAGTAAAAATGCAGCAGATATCATTCTAGTAGATGATAGTTTCAATACACTTATAGATGCTATTAAGTGGGGAAGAGGTATCTACAATAATTTTCAAAGATTTATTCAGTTTCAACTTAGTGTTAATATCATAGCATTTTTGATTGCTATTCTTAGTCAGGTACTAGACTTTGAGATGCCCTTTACAACGATTCATCTTCTTTGGATGAATATCATTATGGATGGGCCACCAGCCCTTGCATTGGGGCTAGAGCCGGTCAGACAAGCGGTGATGAAGCGGAAACCTATCCCAAGAGATAAGCATATAATTAATAAATATATGGTTGTTACAATTGTGATTAATAGTTTGTTTGTTACGAGTGTACTTTTTGCCCAAATGAAATGGAATTTTATTGGAGCTACGAATAGAAGTATAGGCCATGCAACAGAAGTGCAGACAGTGCTTTTTAGTTTGTTTGCATTTTCGGTACTGTTCAATGCACTTAACTGTAGAGAGTTTGGCATTGCAAGTATATTCCCTAATCTCTTCAAGAACAAATTCGTATTGATCATACTTGGATTGACTGCAACACTACAGATCATGAGCACACAGTACATCGGGAAGTTTTTTAATACGGTACCACTTAGTCAAGAACTATGGATTAAGATTTTGCTTGTAAGTTCATCGGTTATTGTCGTCAATGAAGTCATTAAATTCGTCTTGCGCATAGGTAATAGCGTGAGAAAATGATGAAAAATAAAAGACCTCTACCAAATAGGGTAGAGGTTTTATTAAGATACAAGTCTTGATTATGCGTCTAATTTAGTACAATGATTAAATACTTCAGAAGCTACGACAGATGCATCGTCTACATCAATAGCAATTTCCCCTTCTTCACCTACGAAGAATACAAGTGTTTCGTCTTTGATAAGACCAAAGCTTAAGTGGAAAGAAGGATGGATTTCTTTAAGAAGTGCTTGAACATGAGTAGGTGCGATAGAAGCGATAACCATACTAAAACCTTCTTTTGGTTCAAGAACAGAAAGTTCATCTTCAATTTCACAAAGTTCAATAGCTTGTAAAAACTTATTTTTGAATGTCATTACAGCATCTTCACCGTCGTTAGGGAAGTAGATACTTACCTTATCACAAAGTGGGTAGAAAGTATCAAGCATTTGTCCAAAAGCTTCGCCAGAAAGAGCGGCTGTATTTGAATATAATTTCATATTTAAAATACTCCTTATCGTAAGTAATCATAATCTGTTTATTAATATTATAACCAAATAGTAGGAAATAAGCAATTAAGGGCACAAACAATATTTGTTAAATGAAATAAACGTGCTTTTTTTAGGACTTCTTGAATATATATGTAAACGTAGAAGGCTTTTACCAAATTCAAGGAGGTTTGCTATGAAGCGAAAAACCAGAAAGTTTCTGAGTTGTATGGCGGCAGTTGTATTAAGTTTTAGTATGCTTATGCCTACTCAGATTCAAGCACAAACACCTGATGAGATGAAGTTAACCATACTAGGGACGAGTGACATGCATGGAAATCTAACGAGTTGGAGTTATGAAGCCAATAAGGACTATGAAAATAGTGGATTTGCACGTACTGCTACATTAGTCAATGAAGTGAGAAAGGAAAATCCAAATACACTTGTCATTGATAACGGAGATACCATTCAAGGGACTATCCTTACAGATGAACTTTACAATAAAGACTTAAGTAAACCCAATCCAGTGATAGCCATGATGAATTACATAGGATACGATAGTATGACACTAGGGAATCATGAGTTTAACTTTGGTACAGATCTCATTAGAAAATTAGAAAAAGAAGCAACGTTTCCACTGCTTGCTGCTAATATTTATAAGGAAGGGAGAGATGAAAGTTTTGTAAAGCCTTATGTAGTAAAAGAAGTAGCTGGAGTTAAAGTCGGTATCGTAGGGTTTACAGTGCCTTCTGTACCACGCTGGGATGCCAACAAACAAGGTATCAAAGAGCTAAGTTTTGAGCATATGGCAAATGAAGCAGAGAAATATGTAAAGATACTTAAAGAAGAAGAGAAAGTAGATGTCATCGTAGCAACTGCTCACGCAGGACTAGAGTCTCGCCATGAAGCAGATGGTAGTGATGCAGCAAAACTTATAGCGGAAAAGTGTCCAGATATCGATGTACTTTTACTTGGGCATGACCATAGTACAGTTAATGAAACCATTAATGGCGTCTTAGTAGCAGCACCTTACAAGGATAGAGAAGTCGTACAGTTCGACCTCTCACTTGATAAGAAAGGCGGGGCATGGGATGTCGTAGAAAAAACCACGACATTACAAAGCCTTAAGAACTATGCTTCAGACCCAACAGCAGAAGCGGTAGGTAAAGAAGCAGATACAGCGACACGTAAATTCTTAGAGAAAAAAATTGGTGTAGCTAGTGATGACTTCCATCCAGAAGCAGAAGTGAAAGGCATTCCAGAAGCACAGATACGTGATACAGCAGTTATCGACCTCATCAATCAAGTACAACTTGAAGCGACTGGTGCAGATGTAGCAGCGGCAGCACTCTTTAAGCCAAGTGCAAACTTACCTAAAGGTGACTTAAGCTATGTCAATGTATTCGATATCTATCAGTATGCCAATACATTAGTAGGTATAGAAGTTACAGGTAAAGAACTTAAAGCTTATATGGAGTGGAGTGCAGCCTACTACAACACCTATAAGCCAGGAGATTTAACCATAAGCTTTAACCAAAATATCAGAGGGTATGCTTATGATATGTTCCAAGGTGTAGACTACACTATCGACGTGAGCCAGCCAGCAGGTAGCCGTATCAAAGATGTGATGTATAAGGGTCAGCCATTAGCTGATGATGCAGTACTTAAACTTGCTATTAATGATTATCGTTATAGTGGTATAGGCCCAAGTGGCGATAAGATTCTTAGTGGTACACCATACTTTGAATCAGATAAAGCACTTAGAAATTACATTAGGGAGTATATCGAAAAGCAAGGTACTATCGTACCTATTACAGATCATAACTGGAAGATAGTAGGGGCAGATTGGAATCCAGAACTTAGAGCACTTGCAGTAGATGCAGTAAATGCAGGTACGATTGAAATTCCAAAATCAGCAGATGGGCGTACAGATAATATACGTGCTGTTACAGAAGCAGACCTTATCGTTAAAGGGCTTCATCCAGCATATACAGATTATATGGCTATTCTTCATACTAATGATAGTCATACAAAGTTAGAAGAAAGTAAGAATGATGGTATGGGCTTTGCAAAAGTAGCCAACTATGTAAAAGATATGAGAAAGAGCTATGGAAAAGATAAAGTACTACTATTAGATGCAGGCGATACATTGCACGGTATTCCACTTGTTACTACCACAAGAGGCGAAGCAATGACAAAAGTTATGAATCTTATAGGTTATGATGCGATGGCAGCAGGTAACCATGACTTTAACTATGGTTATAAGCGTTTACTTGAACT
>JBOGBZ010000174.1:0-6338 GCA_051656485.1 Cellulosilyticaceae bacterium | reverse complement strand
AATGAAACGGAGAAGGTGGGATTCGAACCCACGGCCCCTTTCGGAGTCACTGGTTTTCAAGACCAGCTCCTTAAACCGCTCGGACACCTCTCCAAATATCATTGTTCTTTCGAACTGACACTAGAACATTTTAACAGTCAGGGTTATTTTTGTCAAGATGTTTTTTGAAGTTTTATCTTCAAGCTTTTCTTGATTTCTTACCCCCAAGCAGTTTGTCCTGCTCGCTAGTGCTTAATTAATATACCATGTGATTTGTCATACGTCAACTACTTTTTGAAACTTTTTTATTCCTTCTTTAGAAGTACTAAAACGCGTATAAAGGAATGGTCATCTTCCCTTTATACGCGTCTCTCTTTTACACTTCTTCAATAAGTCTTTCTGCGATTACTAAATCTTCTGGTGTCGTGATCTTGATATTCATATAGTCACCTTCTACTATATAAACATCACTTCCCATCGCTTCTACTAGCATACTATCATCCGTCCCTAGTATCTGGTGTTCTTCTGCATAGCCATGTGCTTTGAGAATCAGTGCTGTCGTAAACGCCTGTGGTGTTTGTACAGACCATAGCAGCTCTCTTTTAGGGGTTGCCTCTACTAAGCCACCTGCTCCTGCTTGTTTGATTGTGTCTTTTACAGGCACCGCAACAATACATGCCTCTTTCTCTTTTACCACTTCAATCGTTCTTTCTATAACACTTTGGGTTATAAGTGGTCTGGCACCATCATGAATGAGTACATGGGTCATGCCCTCACTTAAAGCCTTCAGCCCATTATATACAGAGTGCTGTCTCTCAGTACCACCTTCTACGACCTTCTTGACTTTTTGGTAGCCATACGTTGTTGTTAGAAGTTCTTTCACATAGCTTATGTCTTCCTTGCCTGTTACGACAATGATTTCTTCTATATGTGCATTCTTCTCAAACTGCTCTACCGTATGTGCTATTATTTCCTTATTGTGTATGTGTAAATATTGTTTTTTAGTGGAGGTACCCATTCGTTTACCACTCCCACCTGCTACAATAATAGCTGCTATACTCATTGATTTTCTCCTTATTTCGTCCTTTTGGCAAAAATCATACGTCCTGCTGATGTTTGTAGTACAGTCGTAACACTTACTGTCATCGTCTCTCCTACGTATTTCTTTCCGCCTTCTATTACAATCATCGTTCCATCGTTTAAGTACGCAATCCCTTGCTCTTGTTCTTTACCTTCTTTTACAATTGTCACAATCATTTCTTCGTTAGGTAGTACGATTGGTTTGACTGCATTGGCCAAGTCATTGATATTCAGTACCACTACTTTTTGTAATTTCGCCACCTTATTAAGATTAAAGTCGTTGGTCACTACAATACCTTGTATTTGACTAGCTAACTTAAGGAGTTTCATATCTACTTCTTCTATATCTTTGAAGTCTACCTGCATAATGTCGATAGGTGTATTTTTAAGGTTTTGTAATTCTGATAAAATATCTAATCCGCGTCTACCTCTTGTACGTTTAAGCTTATCTGAAGAGTCTGCTATATGGCGTAATTCATCCAGTACAAATGTTGGTATGATGATTTTTCCTTCTATAAAGCGTGTCTTGATGATATCTAAGATACGCCCATCGATAATGACACTTGTATCGATAATCTTTGGCTGTGCATAAAGTGTATGTGGATTCTTCTTAGTAAACCATCCACGCATTTCTTCTTTTTTGATGTGTACAATATAAATCCCTGAATAGCCCAAGGCTGCATACAGTAATACACACCATATAATCGTAAGTGTCTCCGACTTACTGGTAATAAACGGTGCGATAATAAGATTAGCTATACCTAAACCGATGGCAAATCCTATAATATACATAAGTATCTCTTGCATTGGGTATTTAAAAATAGCTTTCTCAACTTTAGTCCCAATAACTTTGGCAATCTTACCCGCAATAGTGATATAAATAAGTCCAAACACAATAAAAAATACAATAATTTCTATATAGCTATAAAGTAAGTTACCAAGGATACCTTCGATACTTTCAGGCAGAATAGTCTTATGCTGTAGATCAACTACAGCTAAAGCACCTATCCCACCTATAATTCCTGAAAATAGCATTTTAATAATCCGTTGCATCTTGCCCCCCCTCTCTTACATGCGTTTTCCTAGTGGTAAATTAGGTACCGCATTTAATGTCATATCTGCTCGTCTCCCAGATAAATATTCGTAGTATGCTGCTGCACCTATCATAGCCGCATTGTCTGTACATAATTTAAGTTCTGGGTAGTACAACTCGTAGCCTCTCTTATGGCACGCTTCATCCATTGCTTCTCTAAGTCCACTATTAGCCGCTACACCACCTGCTAAAGCAATCTTTGTAATCTTCTTTTCCTCCGCTAATAGCATTGTTTTTGTCACAAGTACATCTACCACACTATGTTGGAAGCTTGCTGCAATATCTGGCACACATAAAGGCTCGTCCTTCATCTTTGCACTATTCACATAGTTAAGCACCGCTGATTTTACACCGCTAAAGCTAAAGTCATAGCCATCTGTAAGCATCGCTTTTGGGAACTTGATGGCATTTTTGTTTCCTTCTTTACTAAGAGCATCAATCTTTGGTCCTCCTGGATAAGGCAGTCCAATAGCACGTGCCACTTTGTCGTAAGCCTCACCTGCTGCATCATCACGTGTCTTCCCGATGATTTCATACTCACTATAATCTTTGACATGTACTAGATGTGTATGCCCTCCTGATACCACGAGGCATAAGAATGGTGGTTCAAGTTCTGGTGCTTGAATATAGTTTGCAGCAATATGCCCTTCTATATGATGTACACCTACTAACGGTATATTCTTCGAAAAAGCTAATGCTTTTGCCGCTACCACGCCTACAAGTAAAGCCCCTACAAGACCAGGCCCATAAGTAACACCTATAGCATCTATCTCTTCTAATTTTAGGTTTGCTTTTTCTAAAGCTTCTTTAATAACTAAGTTCATCTTCTCTACATGCATACGTGACGCAATCTCTGGTACGACACCGCCATATTGGGTATGCAAATCAATCTGTGTCGCGATGACATTGGACAAAACATTTCTGCCATTTTCCACAACTGCTGCCGCTGTTTCATCACAAGACGATTCTATTGCTAGTATTTTAATGCTTTTCATTTTTTTCCTCCATTATTTCTCTACTGGCAGCCCTTAAAGCCCTGTATCCTGCCATTTGTGAATTTTCCACACTTCATCTTCGCGTATCATCCAGTACTGTCTCTCTAACTCTTTCGTAGTAGTTGTGTGAACAACTTCTATTAAAGCCATGTTTTCCTGGGTAAATGCGATACTTTTAATGTCACTTTCTATAAGATAGAGTTTATTTTCTTTATTGGCTTCAACTTCTGCTGAGAAAAGCTCTATCTGCCTATTATAATCATTAAGATTCAACAACCCTTTACTGTAGAACATACGCATCGTATCAACTGCTAGTGGTGCATCTTCTATTATTGCTTCTTTGCTGTATTGGTATTGCATGAGCTTATTGTAATACTGCATCACTTCTTTAGGCGTTGTTGGATAGGCTATTTTTACTGTATCATAGATTTCTTGTATCCCTTGCTTGACATCCACCTGCTCTACAGATGTCTGTTGCGTAGCACCTTCTGTACGATTACCCTTATCATCTGTCCTAATAGACATAACATAAACTGTACATACTAGAAACATCAAAAGTACTGCCAATACTTTTCGCATGTCCTTCCCCCTTGTCTTTATGTTACTCTTCCTCAAATCCTATGGTCGTTACCATGCGGTCTACACCTGCCACTGTATTTTCAAATATTTTTTTAATGTGGCTGATGTCTATGCGTGAGCTTGGTACTGCTGGACTAAAATGTGTAAGCCATAACTCTTTTGCCTCAGCTTGCTTTGCTAATGTAGCCGCTTCACTGCTAAGCATATGTTTATATTTCTTCACTTGGCTAAGCTGATCATCTTCTATATACATACCTTCACATATAAACAAATCTGCATCCTGAATAAATGGTACCAGTGCCTCTATTGGTCTACAGTCTGTACAATACGCTACTTTGATACCTTTTCGTGATTCGCCTAGCACCATATCTGGTGTATACGTTATATCTTCTGCTTCTACTGTCTGTCCTTGCTGTAAAAGCTTCCAGTATTTTTGTGGCACTTCATTTTCTCTGGCCTTTTCTACGATGAATTTAGGATTTCTTTTATTTGTGATTGCGTAAGCAAAACACGGCACCTTATGTGGTACAGGTAACACTGAGATATGGAAGTCTCCGCATACAACGGTAGTTTCTTCCATTGGTAGTTCAATAAGTTCTAATGGAAATGCTATATCTCTACATACAATTGTTAAGCCCTCTACTACACGTTTTAACCCGGGTGGGCCGATAATCGTTAGCGGTTCTGTACGTCCTGCATTTCCTATTGTCAAAAGTAATCCTGGTAAACCTGTAACATGGTCTCCATGATAGTGTGTCAAACAAATAATATCTAAAGATTTATAGCCCCACCCTAGCATCTTCATGGTTACTTGGGTGCCTTCTCCACAATCAATAAGTAATTTTCTTCCGTTGTATCTTGCAAGCATGGCTGTCAGATACCTCTCCGGTAACGGTAACATCCCGCCTGTTCCTAATAAACAAATATCTAGCATAATGAACATCCTTTCTTTTATAGCTATATTATAGCCTTTTATTTTAGTTGTTACAACGTTCGGGTTTATTTTGGTATAAAAAAAGAGACCTTAAGGCATCCTTCTTCCTCTAGGTCTTATATATCCAATGCTTTCATCTTAAGTTGTTACATTAAAACTTAAAAACTTCTATAACTGCTTTTTCTTCTACCGGAATAGCAAAGGATTGGATCCATCTGTCATAACACGTTTCACATACGACAAATGAATGTTTGGTCAGGTCTTTAGCAGAAAAATAATTCCACTCTTTTTCAACAAAAAGATAGTCTTCTGTGTGGTGATGTGGAAGTTGTTTGATATCTTGTCCACACACATTACATCTCAGTTCCTTTTGTCTATTCTTTTCTGCCTGCATCTCTTCACGCATTTTCGGCACCCCCTACCGCTATCCATACGGTTAAAATTTCAACCTTGTTCTCTTTTCATCTCTCCCTATTATCTTTTTAGACGAGATATCTAATATTATATACCTTGTTAATTAAGGAAGTATATAGGTAATTTTATCTAACCCCTATCCCCTATATAGTCTAAAGTTGCTCGGTCGTCTTGAAATGTAGCTTTGCCACCTCATTCAAAGATGCACCGCCAAAACTCTGTACGAAATATTTACCAGCTCTTACGACGCCATCACCTGCTCCTTTAGGGAAGGTTTGTCCATACTTATTACTTAAGTTTGCCATCTCTACCACAAAGGCTTCTCTGGCAAGGATACTTGCAGCAGCTACGACTACATTACTTTCTGCCTTTGGTCTCTGCTCAATCTTTAGATCTAGTGCATAAGGTTTGAGCGCCTCTTCTATCAGGTGACTCGCTCCGAACTGGTCTGATAAAGCAAGCTTTGCTTCTGTTCTAAGTGCTAGAGTCTGAATAATCTTTGCGTGTCCTTTTGCCAAAAGTATATTTAAATTTTGGATACGATCATAAAGTTTATTGTATGTCTGATTATCAACGACTATTACCTCATACGGGCAGATTTGCTTTATTTGCTCTGCAAGCTTAGCGATCTGTATGTCTGTTAATTTCTTACTATCTGCTACGCCTAGTTTCATCAGCTGCCTTTTAGCTGATTCATCTGCATAGACAGCCCCTATTACTAATGGACCAAAATAGTCCCCTTTTCCTGATTCATCTACACCTATAAGTGCCTGCTCTAGACGGTCTGACTGATATATACTTTGCCCACTTTGCTCGGTGCTTGTACTATTTATATTAAGGATGACATCCTTTAATGCATCATATTTTACTTGGGATAAATCCAATGTGACACCTTTTTTCTTACTTTCATAAATACGTACCTTTGACGTATAAGCTTCTAACGTTACATCAAATTGAATACCATAATTAATTTCTTTATAAGGGCCTACTGTGCCACCATGATTTTTTATGATTGTTTGTACTTTTTCGTATTCCGTATATTTACTCATTTTTCTCTCCTTACCCTTGCATTATTTTCATTATACAACTTTTACCAGCGAATGCAACGGCATATAAAAATTTGTTTTGGCTATACTATGAGTGAGATAATTGTGATTCCTCCCCATAATACATTATCTCACAGACCCCAACATTAATTGTATAAATATTAAAACCCTAAATATCTATTTCCAAAAGCGATAGCCCCCCTATCGCTTCTTTTTTT
>JBOGBZ010000173.1:0-10917 GCA_051656485.1 Cellulosilyticaceae bacterium | reverse complement strand
CATTAAGATGTAGCCAATCCAGTGGATGATTCACCGATACCTTATCGATGACCGTTTGCCTTGTAGGGTCTAGTATCTTTCTAAAGTCCCACTCGCGTACCACTTCTTTTGATTGTCTATCAATCTCTACCAATAAATCCTGCTTTGTATCTTCTCGTTGGGTAATGGCTAAGAAATTGCCATTAGGAAGTTCGTAGACATCATGATGTAGTCCATTAGGGATAGGATAAAAGTCTATGATACGCCCTACCATATCCATCTCTATAAACCCTGCCGATGTATAGGCACCACATATCCCACTAGATACAGGTGCATCGACCATCAAGTTCCCATTCTGAAGCTTGCGGAAAACATGTGCTGTCATCTTGGTATAAAGCCATCTCACTTCACCCGCTGTATCAATCATAGAATACAAAGGCACTGTGGTCTTAACCCCTTCTGCTTTTCCGAGTGAAAGAGCTAATAAACCTTCTTCCATTTTCTCCTTGTGACATACCTTAACTTCTATTTTGGGATAGTCTGCTGGTAAAGCATCTACCTCCATCTTATAAATATAAGTCTGTATCGTCTCCTTAAGCTGTACTTCAACCTTTATAGTATTACTCTTTCCTGGCTTCAATCCTAATAATGGAACCTCATTTTTTCCTATACCAAGAGGTACGCTACCTTTGATGCCTTCAACTTCAATGTATAGCACACCTGTCTCCTGCATTTCAAAAAGCATAAGCCCACTTAATGGACACACTTCGTAAGGATTCAGTAAGATAAGGGGATGCTCTAATGTATAATTGCCTGCTTGAAACATCTCATCTATTACTTTAATCTTTTTCTTCTGTTCCGTAAGTAATTTCTCCATCTGCCAAACCTCTCTAGTTAATAATAATTGTTACTACTAGTCACTGGTGTATTTTACCATAATTGTAACTATTGTAAAGCCCTATACCCTTCTTCCTTTTTCCATAAAATAAACCTACTAACGATTTTTACTCTCGTTAGTAGGTTTAGAACGTGTCGTATGCTCTATACGTCTCTTTTTATTTTCTATACCATCTTATTTTTTTAATTCAAATACTAATTCTTGTATATGAAGTTGTGGTTTTACCCTTTCTAAATGTACTTTATAGATACCTTTCTTAAGTGCTACTTCTCCTAATTTATGCTCTACAGTCTTTCCATCTGTTCCTTGTGTTTGGATATTTGTAAGAATCTTATCGTTCATCACAAGGTTACATGCTACTTGAGTCAGACTATTGTGAGGTACCTGAAGGGTTGCAGTTAGTTCATACACCCCATCTTCTTCTACACACATGTATCTAGCTCCATCATAACTTGGTGCCACCCTTAATAGTGTAAGCGCTTCTTTTTCCTGTTCTGTTAAATGATACGTTTTCACCACAACTTCTTTTATCCCTTTAATTTCTTTCTTTTCTCTAATAAAAGCTGGTGTCTCCATTAAGAACTCACAGATATTCCTCGCACATTGTTGAAGCTCTGCTACGGTTAATTCACCTGATGCTAGCATCTCCATCGTATTATCATTATTTGTATTAACACCTGCCCCAAAGTTTGTGACTACCATATAAAGGTCGTTCTGAGCTTTGACCATATGTGCTGTATTTTGTGACACCGCTTCACCACCATCAATAATGTGATTCATCTTTGCCCACCAGTCCGTCATGACTATACCCTTAAATCCCCACTCTTTTCTAAGAATCGTAGTCGTTAAGTCATAGTTTGATGCACTCCAGTAGCTATTGATAGGGTTGTACGCTGTCATAATCGACCTTGCATTCCCTTCTTTGACTGCTATCTCAAATCCTTTTAAGTAAATTTCTCGCAGACAACGTTCTGATGCCACTGCATCTACAAAAGAACGATACTTCTCTTGATTATTGCAAGCAAAGTGCTTCAGCGTCCCATGTGTACCACTCTTAGCAATACCTCTCACAACTGCAGCTGCTATACAACCTGTAATCAGTGGGTCTTCTGAGTAATATTCAAAGTTACGCCCATTAAGGGGGCTTCTTCTAATGTTCATTCCTGGCCCTAATAAAACATCTACTTCATTCAGTAAAAGTTCTTGGCCTTCTAATTCATAAAGTTCTTCTACGATTGTTGTATCCCAAGTAGCAGCTAGTGATGTACCTATCGGAAGTTGTGTCGCATAACCCCCACCTTCCATACGAATGCCTGATGGTCCATCTGCTGTACATGCAACTGGTATCCCATAGTTACTTAATCCTTCAGTCACACCGCCAAAAGCTGATGCTGTGCCTTCTGTTACTAGTGGGCTTCCCATACCTTCACCACGTACAATTGTTGCAAGTTCTTCATTTGTTAACTGACCGATAAATGTATCAAGTGAAACTTTATCTTTTTTAACATCTTGAAGTTTATAACCCAAATCACCTGTTTGTTTAATGGTCTGTGGCAATTGTCGTTCTACACGTTCTTTAAGACATACCACTTGCTGTGGTGCTTGCTCATATGTAAGTTCATATGTACCATCTTCTTTTTGTCTGCCTGGCTTCATTCTTCTGAGGTCCACGCGTGGTGCTAACGCTTGTTGTAATGTCTCAACCACTTGTATTTCTTCTACTTCATAAGTATCTTCGCCGTCTATCTGTACACGCTCTACTTGTCTTACACTTGTCCCTGCATAGATATGATAACTACCCGCTTCTAATACATAGCTATATGGATGTCCTGTGACACCACTATCATCGTAGGATGCAAGCTTACTTACTGGTACTTCAATGGTCTCCACCACTTCTTCTCCAGGTGCTAAATCTTTTGTCTTGGTAAAGCCTACAAGCTCTTTGGCTGGTTTACCAAGTTCGCCTTGTGGTGCTTCTACATAAATCTGTACGACTTCTCTACCACTATACTGAGCACCTGTATTTTTTACTTTTATAGCTACTTCTATGGTATCTGCTACTCTTTTTCCACCTAGCACCTGTGTCTCAAAGCTTGTATAAGAAAGGCCATATCCAAATGGGTACTGTACTTTCTCTGGTGCAAAAGTTTCAAAGTAACGATAACCTACGTAGATATCTTCCTCATAGTCATTCCTAAACTCATTGCCATAGTTTGCTGTAGAAGGATAGTCTTCTATACTATAAGCAATGGTATCTGTCAACTTACCGCTAGGTGTTACATCACCTACTAATATATCTGCAATAGCATTACCTGTTTCCATTCCACCTTGCCATACGTACATAAGTCCTTTCAATGCATCTTTATAATCTTCCTCTTCTACCCAGCTTGTATCGATAATATTGGATACATTAAAGAGAACTGCTACATGCTTAAAGTATTTTATTACCTGGGCAATCATTGCACGCTCTTCCCCTGTTAGAAGATAACTTCCTTCTGCCGCAGCATTATCTTGATCTTCACCTGCTGTTCTTCCAATTACAATGACTGCTTTGTTTGATACTCTGCTTGCTGCTTCTACGAGCTCATCTGCTAACGGCATTTCTTTTTGATGCCATGGTTCAGCTGCCCAGCCACCGCCACCATTATCAAAAGGATTTTCTTTGATCCATTCCTCATAAGCATATTGTACTTCTTGGTTAAGTGTTATCTCTTTTGCTTGTAACCCACCTAGAATGTTGGTTTTATAAAGGACGTTTACACTCCCGCCTGACCCTGTACCACTTCTATAAGAATCTACCTGTACTCTACCAAAAAGTGCTACATTGTCTTTAGTTGTCAGCGGTAAGATATTGTCCTCATTTTTTAGGAGTACACACCCCTCTGCTGCTACCTTTCTACTAAATGCTGCGAATCCTTCTACGGTTTTGTTTGTTATTACTCGACTCATCATTAACGCTCCTATCACTCTATTTATTTTTCAAAGCATTTCTAATGTAACTGCTATTGGATAATGATCTGATAAATACACATCATCCTTTCTATCATCCCAAACCTCTGTCCCCGTCCATACTATTTCTTGACTTGTATAGATATAGTCTATCTTCTCTAAAGTATCAAGTGCTCCAAACCCATGAAATGTTCCTTCAAGTGACTCTGTACAATCTTCTAATCTTCCAAAATCTTTTAATAGTTGTATTTCTTTTGAACTCGGTTCGGCATTAAAATCACCTGCTAATATAATAGGTATCATTGCCTGTTTCTCATTGCCCTTGATTTTCTCTAAAATAAGCTCTAATCCCAATAACCGTGCTTCCTCTTCCTCATGATCTAAGTGAGTATTATAGTATTGGAATAGTTGCTTTATTTTTGCATGTTTAAATGTTATTACAGTACAAATTCTTGGGTAAATACTTTGTTTATCAAATCTAGATCCTGCCTTTTTAGGTGTTTGTGATAGCCAAAAAGTCTCTGTATCTATAACTTCTAAATATTCTTTTCTATAGGCGATCGCCACATGCTCTCCACTATAGTCTATATCTCTCCCACACCCAACAATATAATAGTCTATAAATGTATCCTTAAACCAACTAATCATATGCGGTTGGATTTCTTGAAACCCTATAATATCTGGACACTCCTGCTTTATCTTTTTTTCAATAAGATCTTTTCTTAATTCAAATCGATTTTTTCCATCCACTACACAATCACATCTTATATTGAAGGTTACTACTTTTAACTTCTCCATCCCCTGCTCCTTACTATTTTTTTATCATTTTATAAAAAAATAGCCCATACTACTTCTGTCTTAGGTAATATGAGCTATTGGTTTTTCATCATTGGCTTCTACTACTTATTGCCATGCTAACTTTGGTAAGATATCTTTTTGTAGTTCACACATCTTATCTATCATTGCACATGCTTGATAGTATGTAGGTGCTTGTGGGTCAAGTAAGATGGCTTGTAAAAGCTTCGTCTTTGATTCTTCCACGAATGCTTCAATGAGAAGCTTATGGATACTGCCTTGGATATTGATAGTGCCAAGTACAGCTGTTGGAAGTGGTACTTCCATTGGTACAAAGCGAATGCCTTGTCCATCTGCTATGGCTTGTGTTTCTACGACCATATCATCTGGAAGTCCTGCTATTGCACCATTGTTTAGCATATTTACTGCCTTAAGGTTGATTGCATCGTCAAAGAAGATGGCTTCTATAATAGGAATGGCATATTCGTTACTGATTTGCACTTTTTCTTTAGCGAATTGATATGCTTCTTCAGTCCATACTTCTTGTGTCACACCTTCTTCAAAGACTCCTCTATCAAGATGGTGACCACCTGCACAGTACACAAACTCTGGCTGTCTTGAACCTTTCTCCCACAAAGTCTCTTGGACAGGTTCATAACGGAATTGGAGTGATAAACCTGCATAGAAGTCATCTGCATAAGATACGTATTCACCACAATGGTTGGTTCCTGGATATGGATAATAGCCATAAATATGGTACATCGTACGTGAAAGTCCTAGATGGTCAAAGTGTGCAAAGGCATTAGCTTTCTTCTCGTTCTCTTTAAACTTTGGATAAAGGTCTTCACCTGTTCTCTTGTCCCAGACCTTAGTGAAGAACCCGAAGTGATTTAAACCCCCACCTTCTACACCAATATGCTCTTTTTCCATTTGTAAAAAGTTTGCTAATTGGTCAATGCCCATCTCAAGTCCATGGCATAAGCCTACGACTTTAATCTTCGTGAGTTTAGCGATAGCTTCTACTAGCTTCGCTTCAGGATTGGTATAGTTTAGAAGCCACGCATCTGGACATACTTTCTCCATCGTACGTGCAATCTCAAGCATAGGCCCCATATTTCTAAGGGTATGGAACATGGCCCCTGGTCCGCCATTTTCCCCGTACACCTGCTTGCTTCCGAACTGGCGTGGTACATGGAAATCTTGTGACCAATAATGGTAGCGTTCTACTTCAATGGCTGTAATGACAAAGTCTGCATCTACTACTGCTGCTTCTAAATCAGTGGTGCGCCATACTTTTGTCTTGCTTTCAAAGGTGTCAAACATCTGAGTTGCATAGGCATATGTTCTCTCTACATATGCCTCTACAATGTCCATTAAAGCTACTTCTAGCTCTACTTCCTCTTGTAATCTTTTTGATAATACCATGTCATGAAGTGCTCCTAATGCAAACGAAACACTTCCTGCCCCTATTAATGCAACCTTTAGCTTCTTCATCTTACGTCTCTCCTTTAGCCCCTGAGCTGTATAATTTTATGCTATTAGATAAGTTTAAATCCTTTTTCCATTACCTCTTCACTATGAGGTCCTACCATTACTCTGAAGTTGCCTTTCTCTGCTTCGAAGCGTCCACTTAATGTGTGATACTTCAGCATCTCTTCTGTAATGCTGAACTGTACTTCTCTTTCCTCACCTGGTTGTAAGGATACTCTTTCGTAAGCCTTAAGTTCTTTGATTGGTCTTACTGTTGAACCAGCCATATCTCTTATATAAAGCTGTACAGTTTCGATGCCTTCTACTTTACCAGTGTTTTTCACTTTTACACTTACTGTAATTGTCTCATCTTTTGTTATCACTTCTTGACTTATAGCCATCTCGTCATAAGCAAAGCTTGTGTAGCTTAGTCCGTAGCCAAATGGGTAAAGTGGCTTGTTTGGTATGTCTTTGTACTGTGAGAAGTAGCCGAATACTGTCTTATCTTCTGGTACAGGACGTCCTGTGTTGTAGCAGTTGTAGTACACTGGGATTTGCCCTACTGCATATGGGAAGCTCATGGTAAGTCTTGCTGATGGGTTGTGGTCTCCGTAAAGTACATCCACTACTGCATGACCTGCTTCTGAACCTGGATACCATGCTTCAAGTATGGCATCTGTATGTTGTACAAGATTTGTGATTTCTAATGGTCTACCGTTGAAAAGAACTGTTGCTACTGGTTTTCCAAGTGATTTTACAAAGGCTGCAAGCTCTTCTTGTGCACCTGTTAACTTAATCTGGCTACGGCTCGCCGCTTCTCCACTTAAGTTCATCGGCTCACCAATAGCTAAGATGACAACGTCTGCATCTGCTACTGCTTTTCTCACCACTTCTTCGTCGATTACTGTCCCTTCAAGCTCACATCCTCTAGCAAAAGTTACTTGACCTTCACCGATTCTCTCTACTAATGCTGTATGTAAAGAAATCGCTTCTTCTGGTCTACCTTGCCATGACCATGCACCTAAGATTTCTTGGTTATCACCATGTGGTCCAATAAGTGCTACTTTTTGGCCTTTTTGAAGTGGTAATACTTCTTCATTTTTTAGAAGAACCATTGTCTTACGTGCGATACGACGTGCTGCTTCTCTATGGGCATCACATAATACAAGTTCTTTCTCTTTTTCTGGACTTGCTGCCTTATATGGATTATCAAAAAGTCCTAAGTCTTCTTTTAATTGAAGGATACGTAACACACATGCATCGATTTCACTTTCTGCTACCGCACCTTCTTGGATAAGCTCTACTAAATTATTAACGTAATGAGAAGTCATCATCTCTAAGTCTACTGTCGCCTTAATGGATCTCTCAGCTGCTTCTTTGCCATCTTCTGCTGCACCATGAGGAATAAGTTCACCTACTGCACCCCAGTCAGATACCACGACACCATCAAAGCCCCACTCATCACGAAGGATATTTTTCATTAAGTATTCATTACCTGTACTTGGTACGCCATGTACTGTATTGAATGATGTCATCACCATTTTACAGCCTGCATCAAGGGCTGCCTTATAGGCTGGTAAGTAATATTCACGAAGTGTACGGTCTGACATATCTACCGTATTGTAATCTCTACCTGCTTCTGCTGCACCATAACCTGCGAAGTGCTTCACACATGCTGCAATATCGTACTCGCCTGTCAGGTCACCTTGATACCCCTTAACGAAAGCCTTTGCAAATAAACCATTAAGATATGCATCTTCTCCTGTGGTTTCAAGTACACGTCCCCATCTTGGGTCACGTACAAGGTCTACCATTGGTGAGAAAGTTACATGTGTCCCTGCTACTGCTGCCTCTACTGCTGATACATTTGCCATCTCCTCAGCAGCATCCACATCCCATGAAGCACCCAATGCAAGTGGGATAGGGAAAATCGTACGGTAGCCGTGGATGACGTCTGCCATAAATACAAGTGGTATACCTAGACGATTGTTCTCTAAGTACTTCTTCTGTACATCGATTACTTGTTGTGCATTTGCAGCACCCAGTACAGAACCTGTCTGCCATACATCTTTTTCTGCAAGACCTAAGTCATTGAGTGGTCCTGTCACTTCCCCTTTTGTATTATCACTATAAAAGTCTGGGATAAGCTGTAAAAGCTGGCCTATCTTTTCTTCTAATGTCATTTGCTTGAGTAAGTCATTTAAATTTCTTTTTGCTGTCATCTTCTTGTCTCCTTTGATGGTTTGTAATTTTCCGTTCATATGTTTAGCAGCTTTCTCTTATCACCAGTTCTGATGCTAACGTCACTGCCCGTGCTACCTTCTCTCCATTAAGCCTTGCAATTAAATTATCCCCCGCCATGACACCTAATTCATAGCATGGTCTACGTACTGTACTTAGCTTTGGTCTTATATAGTCGCATAAGCGAATATCATCAAAGCCTACGATAGCGACTTGACTAGGCACTTCTACGCCTGCTTCTTGTAGTGCGCTCATGGCACCGATAGCCATCTCGTCATTGGCACTAAAGATAGCTCTTGGCAACTGGTCTTTTCCTAATTCTTGTAGCCACTGATTCATGACATTATAGCCACCTTCTTCTGTAAAATCAGACGCAACCTGCCACTCATCTTGTGTCTCTAATCCAAAATCTCTAACCCCTCTTGTAAAGCCTTCGAAGCGCTTCTTACTATCATAAACTTGCTCTGGACCACCTAAGTACCCTATCTTTTCATAACCCTTATCTTTAAAGTACCTCATGATCTTATAAGCAGCATTTTCATTATCAATGAGTACGCTTGTCATAGCCTCTCCCTTAGTCTCTCTATCTAATACCACAATAGGAAACCGCTCAGAAGCAATACTCTCTAATGTCTCATCACTAAGATAGTCTGCCATGATAATGGCACCATCTACAAAGCGATGGGATAAAATCCGTGTGACCTGTGTCTTCCCTGTGAAACACTCTGAGGCAATGACTTCATAATTATTCTTTGTGGCTACTTCACTAATCCCTCGTAGTACTTCTTGATAGATAGGTCCATGAAAACTATTGATGATAACCGCAATCATGCGATTACTTTTCATCTTTAAACTTCTAGCAATACCGTTTGGCTGGTAACCTAGTTCTTCTGCTGCTTGAAACACTCTTTTTTTCGTCTCTTCACTAATGCTTCTGGTACCATTCAAGGCATAAGATACTGTGGAGATAGATACGTTCGCTTTCTTCGCCACATCTTTTATAGTAGGTATAATGTTCGCCTCCTTTCGAAACGTTTAAATTGATTTCTTATAGTTATATTAGCATTTTGTTTTGTTATTTTCAACATTTTATTAGCTATTTAAATTATTTTTTTATCTATTTTATACTTTTTATTCGTTTTAATTGTGTATTTTTATCACTTTAATTTTTATACGTTTCGATTTGATTTACAAAAAAATACACGAAGGTCATCTCTCTACCCTCGTGTATCTCTTCTTAATTATTCAAGACAAATAGTCTTTGATTGTACATCTGCGGCATTTCTACCAATCATGATATCAAATTCGCCTGCTTCGAAGACGTACTCTAGCTTATTGTTGTAGAACATAAGCATTTCTTTTGTCACTTCAAAAGTCACTTCTTGCTTTTCGCCTGGTGCAAGTACTACCTGTGTGAAATCTTTCATTTCCTTCACTGGTCTTACAATACTTGCATAAAGGTCACGAATATAAAGCTGTACCGTTTCTTTAATGATATACTCTGAAGTATTTTCTAAAGTGATACGTGCAACTACTTTTTCACCTTGTACTTCTACATCAAAGTTTGTGTAGTCTACTTGTCCGTAGCTTAGTCCATAACCGAATGGATAAAGTGGCTCGTTATCACAATCTAAGTAACAAGATACATAACGATGACGCTTACCGTGGTTTGGACGACCTGTGTTGTAGCAGTTGTAGTGTACTGGGATTTGCCCTACTGTTTGTGGGAAACTCATAGAAAGTCTTCCACAAGGGTTATGCTCACCTAAAAGGATATCTACGATAGCTGAGCTTGATTCTGTACCTAAGAACCATCCTTCAAGCACTGCATCACAGTAAGGTAATACTGGTGCAATCTCTAGTGGTCTACCACCGAATAATAAGGCTACTACTGGCTTACCTAATGTATGTAACTGCTGGATAAGCTTTTCTTGATTTGGTGACAGACGAAGGTTTGTACGGCTAGCACTTTCTCCTGAATCCCATGGATGCTCACCTACTGCTGCAATGATGACATCACAATCAGCAAAAGCTTCCACTGCTTGCGCTACTTCATCTTCTACATCGAAGATACCATCTTGCATAGCGCCAAGCTCTTTGGTCATAGCTGTCACTACTTGGATACCTCTGTCTTCTAGCTCTGTGGCTAAAGTAGCATTATTTTGTTTGTTTGTTAGGCACCAGCCACCCATTGTATCTGCAAACTCTGCAAACGGTCCTGCGATACCTACTTTAATGCCTTTCTGAATTGGAAGAGCTCCTTCATTTTTCAGAAGAACCGCACAGTCACGTGCTACTTCTTTTGCCTTTGCGATATGCTCTGGACATAAGTGAATCTTCTCTTCCATTTCCTCACTTGCATCTTTGTAAGGATTTTCAAAAAGACCTAATTCTTCTTTAAGTGTTAAGATACGTCTTACTGCTTCATCGATAAGATCTACTGAAAGTTTACCTTCTTCTACAAGTTCTTTTCCGTAGTTGATGTAATGACTAGACATCATCTCGATATCGATACCTGCTTCAACACAAGCCTTCGCTGCTTCTTTACCATCTCTTGTATAACCGTGAATGATGGTTTCATCAAT
>JBOGBZ010000172.1:0-6100 GCA_051656485.1 Cellulosilyticaceae bacterium | reverse complement strand
AAAGAGAAAAAGATGCAGTGATTTTAGCGCACTATTATACCAATAAAGAAATACAGGAAATAGCAGACTATGTGGGAGACTCCTACTACTTAAGTAAGATAGGAAAAGCGTGTAGCCAAGAAGTCATTATGTTTTGCGGCGTTAAGTTTATGGGAGAGGCGGCGAAGATGCTTAGTCCAGAAAAGACTGTACTTATGCCAGATGTACAGGCAGACTGTCCAATGGCACATATGGCAGAGGAAGAAGACATCTTACATATAAGAGAACAATATGAGGACGTAGCGGTAGTGTGCTATATCAACTCCACAGTCAAACTTAAGGCTAAGTCAGATGTATGCGTGACATCCAGCAATGCAATAAAGATTGTGAAGGCACTCCCTCATAAGCACATCTACTTCATACCTGATCAGAACTTAGGGCGTTATGTGGCAAAGCAAGTACCAGAAAAGCACTTTATATTCAATGATGGCCATTGCCGTGTACATACGCTTATCACAAAAGATGATGTGCTTGAGCAAAAAGAGAGGTATCCAGAAGCACAGGTACTTGTCCATCCAGAATGTAGGGAAGAAGTGGTGGCACTAGGGGATTATGTAGGCAGCACATCAGGGATTATAGAGTATGCAGCAAAAATGACACAGCAGGTGGCTATTGTGTGCACGGAGATGGGTATACTGTACGGCTTACAGAAGGCAGCACCGGATAAGCAATTTGTATTTCCACGCACACTACCGACTTGTCCATCTATGAAGCGTATGCTACTAGAAAAAGTACACCATGTACTTACCCATTTCGACCAGCGTATTGAAGTGGAAGAAAAGGTACGCAAACAAGCAGTGAAAGCCTTAGAAAATATGCACCATTATGGTGAGTAAAAGAGGGAGACCATGGAGAAATATTATGACATCATCATCGTAGGGACAGGTGTTGCAGGACTCTACTGTGCACTGCATATACCAGAGCAATACAAGATGTTATTGATAACGAAGAAGAAAGTACTAGACAGCAATTCTTGCCTAGCTCAAGGAGGGATAGCGACGCTTAGAGGCGCAGAAGATTATGATGCTTATGTAGACGACACATTAAAAGCAGGCCATTATGAAAATAGTCTGGAAGCTGTGAAACTCATGATAGAAGATTCACCAAGACTAATGGAAGAACTGATCGCATTGGGGGTAGACTTTGATAAGAAAGGGCAGAAGTTAAGTTATACCAAAGAAGGTGCCCATCGTATCAATCGCATCCTACACCATAAGGATATAACAGGCCAAGAAATCGTGACAAAGCTCCTTCAAGAAGTGAAAAAGTGTCAGCATCTCACCGTACAGGAGCATACAAAACTTCTAGATATTCTAGTGGGAGAGAAGGGATGTCAAGGTATTGTCGTTAGTACACAAGGTCACCAAGAAGCAATCTACGCCCAAAAGGTTATATTAGCTACAGGGGGCGTAGGTGGTCTTTTTGAAAGTTCCACGAACCAAACCCACCTAACGGGAGATAGTCTAGCCATTGCTCTAAGACATCATATCCCTTTAAAAGATGTGCACTATATCCAGATTCATCCTACGACACTTTATACGAGAGAAAAGGGTAGGCGCTTTCTCATCTCAGAAGCAGTAAGGGGTGAGGGTGGGATTTTACTGGATTCAAAGGGGAAACGCTTTGTCGATGAACTCCTTCCAAGAGATAAGGTAGCACAAGCGATTCAAGAACAAATCGATGCATCCCATATCCCCTATGTGTGGCTATCCTTAGTGCATTTAGAACCTGACTTTATCGAGCAACGTTTTCCAAACATCTATAAGAGGTGTAAGGAAGAGGGGTATGATCTGAAGAAGCAGCCTATACCAGTCACACCGGCTCAGCATTATTTTATGGGTGGCATCGAAGTAGATACCTATGGCATGACGGGGATGGTGAATCTTTTTGCCATTGGAGAGACTAGTTGTAATGGGGTACATGGTGCCAATCGTTTGGCGAGTAACTCCTTACTAGAAAGCTTGGTATTTGCGGGACGATGTGCAAAGTATATAGCAAGTACATTAGCGACTGAAGAAAAAACATTTGAAAACATTCCGTGGACGCTATATGATGAAGAAAAACTAGCGTGTGAAGATAAGCAAATGATTTTAGAAGAAATTAAAAAAGGAGATGGGGGATTTTATGATCAGTGGTGTAAACAACAACATGCTTGTGGATGAGGCGATACGGTTTGCTTTGAGAGAAGATATTACGAGTGAGGATGTAACGACAGAAGCTGTCTTAAAAGGTAGTAGAAAAGCAACCGTACAGCTTATATGTAAAGAAGATGGGGTCTTAGCTGGCTTAGATGTTTTTAAACGTGTCTTTGAACTACTTGGTGAAGTAGACTTTGAGACCACTTGTACAGATGGTGAAGACATCGTAAAAGGGCAGCTCATAGGGACTTTGACAGCAGATGCAAAAGTACTTTTATCAGGGGAGCGTACAGCACTTAATTTCCTCCAACGTATGAGCGGTATCGCTACATTTACACAAACGTTAGTAGGGGAGCTAGAAGGTAGCAAGACGAAGCTTCTGGATACCAGAAAGACTACACCAGGTCTACGTGTCTTTGAAAAGTATGCAGTCAAAGTAGGTGGGGGCTTTAATCATCGTTTTAATTTATCTGATGGTATTCTCCTTAAAGACAATCACATCGGGGCAGCAGGGGGCATTAAAGAAGCGGTAGCATGTGCCAAAGCATATGCACCTTTTGTGAGAAAAATAGAAGTAGAAGTAGAAAGCTTAGAAGGAGTAAAGGAAGCTTTAGAGGCAGGGGCAGACATTATCATGCTGGATAATATGAGTGATGAGATGATGCAAGAAGCAGTAGCATTGATAGGAGACCTAGCAGTCACCGAGTGTTCAGGCAATGTCAATAAAGAACGTCTAAGGAAAATCGCAGCGATTGGTGTGGACTATGTATCGTGCGGCGCATTGACACATTCATCCCCTATTTTGGATTTTTCTATGAAAAATCTTCGCATGATTTAAATAAGCCAATATATTACATTATATAAAAAGATAGTCAATGTACTCTTTGAACTCATTATGATAAGGTAAGAGTAAATGAATGAGGATACAAAAGAGGGAAAAAGAATGAAAGAACCCAAACATATACCAGAGAATAAAATGAACACAATTTTGGGGCATACCTACATACAAAATTGCGTATGGGTACCTTGGGTGGTACTAACAATCTTAATTGTAGCAACGCGATTAGAAGACAGTAATAGAATGGTCGCATGGTGGATCGTCGCCTTAATCGTCGCAAGTAATATAGGCTACATCGCTTATCGCATCATTACTTATATGTTAAGACAGTCAAAAGCAGGGAAGGCATAGCCGTCCCTGCTTTTGACTGTTTTTGTATAAGGCTTACTTGAGTAAACCGTAGTTTTGAAGAGCACGTATAAGCACTTCTTTGTTGGCTTCTTCCATACCTACAAGAGGAAGACGACAGCCGCCTACTTCCATACCCATTAAGTTTAAAGCTTCTTTGACAGGTACTGGATTTGGCTCCATAAAGAGCGCTTTCACAAGGTCAATGGTACCTAATTGAAGACGTCTTGCTTCTTCGAGGTTACCATCGAAGAAAGCTTGGCAAAGATTATGGGTATCACGAGGGATAACATTTGCCATAACAGAAATAACACCGTGACCGCCTAAAGCTAAAAGCGGAAGCACATTGCCATCTTCGCCGGAGTAAACAGCAAGGTCTGGGCAAGTATGGATGATTTCTGCTACATGATTGAAATTACATTCTTTGATTGCCACGATATTCTCGATTTGAGAAAGCTTCTGAACCGTTGCAGGTTGCATATCAAGAACGGTACGTGAAGGCACATTATAAAGAATGATTGGAAGGTCTACATGAGCAGCAATGGTTTTGAAATGCTCATAAAGTCCTTTTTGAGATGTCTTGTTGTAGTAAGGAACAACTGAAAGAATGGCATCAGCGCCAGCTTCCATCGCATAGCGACTTGTGCCGATGGAATGAAGTGTATCGTTACTACCCGCGCCAGCAATAACAGGAATGCGCTTAGCAACGCGTTCCACAGTGTAACGAATAGCTTCTTTATGCTCATGTATAGGGAGAGTTGGCGCCTCACCTGTCGTGCCACAAATAACGATAGCATCTGTACCTTCCTCAAGATGCCAGTCGATAAGTTTACCTAATCTATCAAAATCAACACCTGTTTCATTAAAAGGTGTAACGATCGCAACACCTGAACCAGTAAAAATAGGTTTTTTCATGGTATAACCTCCTAATAGGAATTATTTCTTTCATTATACTGAGAAATAAGGAAACATGCAATAATTGGAAAAAATAACCTAATTTATCATATGCTAAGACAAGGTGAAATGAAATAGAAATAAAATTATAAAATATTTTAAAAAATAACATACAATAAAGAGGAAAATGACAAGGGGTGTAGAATATATAAAGTATAACCAAACGCACTAGAAATGATGACAAAACGTTTGGTTGAAAGGAGCGATAACTATGAAAAATATTATTTTAGGCAAAAACATTGAGGTTACAAAAGCACTTGAAAATGTGGTGACAGACAGACTGCATAAGCTTAATAAGTATTTTAAGCCAAACACAGAAGTTCAAGTAACATTAAGTGTCGAAAATATTAGCCACATTATTGAAATAACCATTCCTTTCAACGGTCAAATATTGCGTGCAGAAATGCAAGGCAAAGATATGTATACAATTATTGATGATGCAGTAGCGATTATTGAACGTCAAATTGTACGCTTTAGAAATAAATTAAGAACCAAGCATCGTGGTGGTATCAATCCTGTTTTTACTGTAGATTTTATGAATGAAGCGGATGATACAATCGAAGATGAAGGCCTCCGAATCGATCGCAAAAAGCAGTTTGCCATCAAACCGATGGATGTAGAAGAAGCGGTCATGCAGATGGAGATGGTAGGGCATAACTTCTTTGTTTACTTAGATGCGCATACAGAAGAAGTAAACGTCGTTTATAAACGTAGAAATGGTACATACGGTTTAATTGAACCCATGTTAGATTAAAAGTAAGCTCTTTAGGAGAGGCAGACACCTCCTAAAGAGCTTTTTTGATGTGAAATACATAAAAAAAATAAAAAAACAAATACTTCAAAAGAAAGCATGATGCAAATAAGTAGGGTATGGATAATGTTGGAAGACAATTGGATTGATAATCCGACATATCCTTGTTATAATAAGATTATGTAAATAAATTCACGTATTATAGGAGGGTATCATATGAGTACACCAACACCACATAATGGCGCAAAAGCAGGCGACATTGCAAAAACAGTTTTAATGCCAGGAGATCCACTAAGAGCGAAATTCTTAGCAGACACTTATTTAGAAGACGTCGTACAATACAATTCAGTAAGAGGTATGTACGGTTATACAGGAACTTATAAAGGGAAACGTGTATCTGTACAAGGTCATGGTATGGGTATGCCATCTATCGGTATCTACACTTACGAGCTTTATAACTTCTATGGTGTAGAAAATATTATTCGTATTGGTTCAGCAGGTGCCATCGATGAAAGTCTTCATATTGGAGATATCGTTATTGGTATGGGTGCATGTACAAACTCAAATTACGAAACACAATACAACCTTCCAGGTCGTTATGCGCCAATCGCAGATTTTGGTCTTGTAAAAAAAGCAGCAGATGAAGCAGAAAGATTAGGTTATACTTACAAAGTAGGTAATATCTACTCAAGCGATACATTCTATGATGATGCCATGAGTCTTAAAGAGTGGCAAAAGATGGGTGTATTAGCTGTAGAGATGGAAGCAGCAGCACTTTATATGAATGCATCTCGTGTAGGCAAGAAAGCGTTAACAATTTGTACGATTTCAGATTGTCCATTCACAGGTGAAGCAACAACAGCAGAAGAGCGCCAAACAAAGTTCACACAAATGATGGATGTAGCGCTTTCTTTAATCGAAGAATAAGATTTTTGTGTAAGCCCTACAAAATAAAGTAGGGCTTATTATTATATATCGTTTAAAATTTCAAAAAAATGTTGAATATACTCATCAATATGTAATAAAATAGAA
>JBOGBZ010000171.1:0-17572 GCA_051656485.1 Cellulosilyticaceae bacterium | reverse complement strand
TTTTGAGCTTTTAAAAAACTCATAATTTCTTGTTTTAATGCATAACCACCATGGTCGCAACCGATACCTATCATCAACAGGTCCTCCATTTCATTTTGAACTAGTATTAACAATTTTGTCTATGTTTATGAATGATATTAAAACCAGCAGATTTTTCAAGTCTATTCATGATGGCGCCTCCGATACCATTTTCAGGGAAGGCTAGGGAATAGACGATATCTACTTTGTAATCATCGAAGGTTCTGAGTGATTCAAACAGATGGGTTGCAATCCCATCTAATTGGTAGATGCTTCCTAGGCTTAAAACAAAAGTATCACCAAATGCATCTTTTGTTTCATCAGTAGCTAAGACACCTACGCGTTTACCTTCTAGAAGGTGTGCTTGAATGCGAAGGTTAATCTCATTGATCACATCTTTTTCCGAACCTTTAACAATGATAACTTCTGCGTTAGGAGAATAGTGAGTATATTTCATACCCGGTGACTTAGGTACCAAGGTAGGATCTTTACTCGCAAGAGCAGGATCAATGATGACATTTCCAAGTACTTGTTCTAGCATTTCTTTGGTGATACCACCTGGTCTTAAAATAGTCGGTACTTCACCAGTTACATCCACAACGGTTGATTCAAGACCTACTTCAGAAGAGCCACCATCAATAATTGCATCAATTTTTCCATACAAATCTTCTTTAACACGAAAAGCGTTTGTAGGACTTGGTTTGCCAGAAGTATTAGCACTAGGTGCAGCGATTGGTAAACCAGACTCAGTAATGAGTTGTTGCATAATTGGGTGAGATGGAAAACGAATGGCAACAGAAGGAAGGCCAGCACGTACACTAAGTGGTACAAGCGAAGACGCTTCAAAGATAAGGGTCAATGGACCAGGCCAAAAGTGCTCCATGAGAACTTTTGCTGAAGGGGGGATGTGGGTGATGAGAGGTGTGAGCATCTCAAGACTTGAGATATGTATAATAAGTGGATTGTCATTTGGACGGCCTTTTGCTTTAAAGATATCAGCAACGGCAGCCTCATTGAGTGCATTTGCACAAAGACCGTATACGGTTTCTGTTGGAGTAGCAACTAACCCACCATCTTGAATGATGTGAGCTGCGGTTGTTAATTGTGTTGTGTCCGTAATCATTAACGTATTCATAGTTATACTCCTATAATCCTTGATTTAAAAAAATATCCTATATAGTATACCACAAAGATACTACAAATAACATGAAATTTTAAAAATGAAAAAGACATAAAAAAAGAGCCACAGTGGGCTCTTGGTTACTTATCAATATGGTAGCATACGCGGCAACGTGCCTCGTAGCTTTCAGATGCACCGATAAGGATAAGTGGGTCGTTATAAGATGCAGGGCGTCCTTCAATAAGACGCTGTGTGAAGTTAGCTGGACGTCCACAGCTCATGCAGATGGCTGTGAGTTTGGTAACTTCATCAGCTAAGGCAAGAAGCTCAGGCATACAACCAAAGCTTTCTGCTTTGAAGTCTTTATCAAGACCAGCACAGATGATGCGTTTGCCATCTTCTACAAGTTGCATAATGATACGTACAGTATCACCTTGTAAAAACTGTACTTCATCAATGCCAATAACTTGTGTATCAGAGGTGATATGGTCTAATATTTCCTCAATAGAAGTCACAGGTATGGCTTCTAGATGTTTACCATCATGTGAGCAAATATGATCTTTCAGATAACGGTTATCAATTTGTGGTGTAAAGATAACAGTGTTTGTTTTTGCGAGAATTGTACGCTTAAGTCGGCGTATAAGTTCTTCAGATTTTCCAGAAAACATAGGTCCGCAAATAATTTCTAGGCGACCAATGTCTATATAATGTGAATGCATGTTGAGAATCCTTTCTATACTCTATCTACAGTAGTGATATGAATGTGCTCCAGAATGTCTTCAAGTTCTTCAGTAATATGAGAAGAAGGGGTTAGCGTAGTTGGTGCTTTTCCGATAATTAAATCGGTAATGCTATTATCGCAAACAAAGCCACTAATAGTATTTGTGATATTTGAACTACATAAGAAATGAACTTGTCCACCTAATTCAGAGCCATAAATAAAGAGCTCTTGAAAGAGTTCGCTACTATTAGGTGTATCAAAAATACTATCTCCCTGGCGAATATGTAAGATGTGTAATTCACCATTTAGGGATTTTGCAAGTTCAAAACCTTTTTGCATAAGTCTTTTACTATTTTCTTGAATGGTTATACATACGAGAACTTTATTCAATCTTAGTACCTCCTTTAGAGTCATCGATTAGTTACCTCTTATGATACAATTATTTTAGAAACATGTATATATCTATTTTGGAAATCCATTTGCAAAAAGCAGTTAAAGACCTGTATTCTTAAGGGCTTTAACTGCTTTTGGATATTATTGGCGTTTTAGATAAAGAGGTTTTAAATCCCAGATGTCATTGGCATACTGCGTAATGGTACGGTCAGAGCTAAACTTGCCAGAACTTGCCGTGTTTAAGATGGCTTTTTGATGCCAACTATCAGGACTTAGATACACTTTGTCAATCTCACGTTGAATGGCATGGTAGCTAGGTAAATCTTTGAGGATAAAGTATGGGTCAGATAAGTCATTACCAGAGCGATTAAGTAATGATTCATAAATCTCTACAAATAAGTTTGGTTCTAGCGGGCATAAGGTGCCATTAATGAGTTGGAGTAACACTTGATGGATTGCAGCATCATTATGATAAATATCCCAAGGATTGTAATCTTGTGTCTCGTAAAGTTTAAGGACTTCTGATGCTGTGAGACCGAAGATAAAGATATTATCATCCCCGACTTCTTCTTTGATTTCAATATTCGCACCATCTAAGGTACCGAGGGTTAAAGCACCATTAAGCATGAACTTCATGTTGCTTGTGCCAGAGGCTTCCTTACTAGCCGTTGAGATTTGTTCACTAATATCAGCGGCAGGGATGATAAGTTCAGCACTAGAGACATTGTAATTCTCGATGAAAACAACGGTTAAGTAATCACGAACAATAGGGTCGTTATTAACCAAGTCAGCCACACAGTTAATAAGCTTAATGATGAGCTTAGCACGACGGTATCCAGGAGCTGCTTTGGCTGCAAATATAAAAGTACGTGGAACATAAGAGCCATTAGGATTCGCACGAATTTCATTATACATCATGAGGATATTGAGAACATTCATCAGCTGACGTTTGTATTCGTGCAATCTTTTGACCTGCACATCAAACAGTGAGTGAGGATTAACGATAATGCCGTTTTGTGCCTTAATGTATTCAGCTAGACGCACCTTATTATGGAATTTAATCTCGGCGAATTGTTGCCTGAAGCTTGCATCCTCAGCAAAAGGTTTAAGTTCTGTAAGGGTAGAGAGGTCTGTAAGCCAACGATCACCAATACTTGAAGTAATGAGGCTGCTTAGCTCAGGATTACAATGAGCGAGCCAGCGACGCTGGGTGATGCCATTTGTCTTGTTGTTGAATTTCTTAGGGAACACCATATAGAAATTAGCTAAGACTTTATCCTTGAGAAGCTGTGTATGTAATTCAGCTACACCATTGACAGAGAAGCTACCTACAATAGCAAGATAAGCCATACGAATTTGGCCGTTTGCAATAATACTCATTTCTTGAACTTTGTGTTCGTGAAGATTATGTGCCTCACGGAGGGACTTGCAGAATCTACGGTTAATTTCCTCGATGATTTGATAGATACGAGGAAGGAGTCTGCTAAATAAATCAACGGGCCAGCATTCCAGAGCTTCAGCCATAATAGTATGGTTTGTATAAGCACAAGTCTGAGTAGTGATACGGAAAGCATCATCCCAGCTGAGTTTTTCTTCGTCGAGTAAGATACGCATAAGTTCGGCCACTGCAATAGCGGGATGGGTATCGTTCATCTGAAAAACGACTTTAGATGGGAGGAGATAAATGCTACCATGCTCATGCTTAAATTTAGCAATGGCGCGCTGGATAGTGGCAGAGACGAAGAAGTATTGTTGCTTGAGGCGAAGTTCTTTACCTTGATAGTGATTGTCGTTAGGGTACAGTACTTCAACGAGAGCCTTAGCAAGAGTCTGTTGTTCTACGGCTTTTTCGTAGGAACCTTGGTCAAAGAAGCGAAGGACGAATTTTTCAGGTGCTTCAGCATCCCATAAAGTCAGGCCATTCACGAAATGATTGTCATACCCAACGACGGGCATATCGTAAGGAATCGCCAGAACGGACTGGTAGTTCTCTTGGGTAAAGTAAGTGCGATTGAACTTATCGGTATAAGAGCGAACGATGCCTCCGAATTTGACTTCTTGGGCGCCGTCAGCACGCTTGACTTCCCAAGGATTACCGTCTTGTAACCAATCATCAGGAAGTTCTACTTGGTAGCCATTCTCTATTTTTTGTTTGAAGATACCGTAATTATAGCGAATGCCACAGCCATAAGCTGGGTAG
This sequence comes from Cellulosilyticaceae bacterium, assembly GCA_051656485.1. Classification (GTDB taxonomy): domain Bacteria; phylum Bacillota; class Clostridia; order Lachnospirales; family Cellulosilyticaceae; genus JBOFDK01. Next base: position 13,120 of record JBOGBZ010000171.1, on the reverse strand, counting down.
CCAAGGGTTGATAAAGAATCTAAAAAGCAAGCAGCTAAACGCCCGAGTCCACCATTACCAAGACCAGGGTCTGGTTCAGCACTTTCTAGAGCATTCAGATCAAAATTAATGTCTAACTCCACTAAGGCTTCTTTGACACGATCGTGAATGGTCATATTGACAAGATTATTACCAAGTGCACGGCCTACTAAAAATTCCATAGAAAGGTAGTAAAGGGTCTTCGGTTTATGCATCTTAAAGAGCTTTTGGGTTTGAATCCAGTAGTCTGTAATGATATCACGTACAGCAAAGGCTACAGCTTGATAGATTTCTTCCTTAGTGGCCTCTTCTAAAGTTTTCCTTGAGAAGCTACGAATATGATCAAGAATTTCTTCTTTAAATTTATCTTTATTAAATGATAATGGCATAATAATCCCTCCTAGAAAAGTGAATATTCAATATTATATCAAAAATAATAAAAAAACATAACCACCTAGAGGGAAAAAATGGAAAAAATAAAAAGTACTGTCAAAAGACAGTACTTTCATTTAAAGATTGAAGAAAGCTTGCATTGCTGAAGTTGTATGGATGAAATCATCACTTGCCATGAGTTCTCTTGCAGAGTGCATACTAAGCATAGGTGTACCGATATCTACTGCACGCATTGCTACATGAGAAGTAGATACAGGGCCTATAGTTGAGCCACCTCTTTCATCAGAGCGATTCACGAAGACTTGGAATGGAATGTCATGAGATTTGCAAAGGTTTGCAAATACACCGAAGGAATCACTATCTGTTGTATAACTACAGCTTGCACTTAATTTAATAGCTGGACCATTACCAGGAAGTACTTTGTTTGTAGGATCAGACTTCTCTGGGTAGTTTGGATGAAGTAAGTGTGCAACGTCCGCAGAGATAAGGAATGAGTTTGCGATAGCTCTGAAGTAGCTTTCTTTATGGTCAGCATGTAAACTCATGCTGATACGCTCAAGTACAGAACCAAGCAGTGGTGAATGAGCGCCTTGCTTGGTCATACTACCTACTTCTTCGTTGTCGAAGGCAGCAAGTACAGTTACACCTGTTGTACTCTTTGTATTTAAAAGTGCTTGAAGGCCACTATAAACCATAGAAAGGTCATCAAGGCGAGGTGCAGAGATGAACTCTTCATTGATACCTACTAGGCAGCTTTTCTCTACAGGGTAAAGGAAAAGATCCATGTCTAGGATGCTAGATGGTTCAACATCTAATTTTTTCGCTACAAGTTCAAGTAAAAGATTACCTTCAACTTTTTCTTTAATGTAAGAAAGAATTGGTAAAGTTTCTTTTTGTGTGTTGAGCTTGACACCTTGGTTTACTTCACGATTCATATGAATTGCTAAGTTAGGAATAATAAGAATAGGCTTTTCGATGTCTACAAGACGCATCGTAGGATGAAGCACATTTTTTGATTTAAGTGCTACACGACCTGCTACAGAAAGTGGACGGTCAAGCCAAGTATTGAAGATTGGGCCACCATAAACTTCAGTATTAAGTTTAACGTAAGACTCGGTTTGCATTTGTGGATTTGGTTTGATTCTAAAACTAGGTACATCTGTATGTGCACCTACCACGCGGAAACCTTCTTCGGCTACATTATTGCTATGAACACAAAAAGCAATAACAGCAGAGTTGTTTGATGTGATATAGTATTTGCCACCTTCTTGAAGTGTCCAAGCATCTGAAGGATTCAGTTGCTGGAATTGATTGGCATCAAGTATAGATGTAATGGAATGAGCCGCATGGAACATAGATGGGCTGTTATCTATAAAAGATAAAAGGTCATGAACAAGTTGATTCGACATAATAAGCCTCCTAATTGATTTAATATAAATGCTTCTATTATTCTAACAAAAAAAAGAAGATAATAACAAGAAAAAAATTTGAACACAATGTTGACAAAACAGAAGGAGATGCATAATATAATAATATATGAGCAATCATTCATATGAGAGGAGCGAGAAAGATGAAAAATACGTTTAAAATAGAAGACCATACATATGAGGAAGCGTCAGGCGAAAAGGAACGTGTAGCATTGGGTGGTAAAAAGCTAAAGCATACACGTAGGGGCGTGCAGCAAATTAGAAAAGACCATAGTCACGGGCCAAGCTGCGGATGCGGTGGAGACCATAGTCATGAGGCAACTTGTGGATGTGGTGAAGACCATAGTCACGAGGAAGAAGCATGCGGGTGTGCAATCTGTGACTTGGAAGTGGGTCTTAAGGGAACACCAAAAAAAGCTAAAGTAGAGAAGTCCGATATGCAGATATGGGCACGCTTAGGCATCAGTATCTTATTACTTCTCGTAGGTATAGGCATAAAGTTAGATATAGTGATAGGTATTTCTTATGTAATCATAGGCTATGATGTATTACTCAAAGCCGTGAAAAATATAAGCAAGGGCAAACTCTTCGATGAACATTTCTTAATGGCGATCGCCACTATAGCGGCCATTGTTATCGGTGAAATTCCAGAAGCAGTCGCAGTTATGCTTTTTTATCAAGTAGGTGAGTACTTCCAAGGTAAGGCGGTGGCAAAGTCTAGAAACGCTATCGCAAGTCTGATGGATATTAAACCAGAGATGGCACGTGTATACCGAGGTAGTGAGTGGATAGAAGTACAGCCAGAAGTGGTCAGAAAAGGTGAACGTTTACAAGTACGCCCAGGCGAGAAGATCCCATTAGACGGTATTATCGTGAAGGGGAAAACAACAGTAGATACATCCATGCTTACAGGTGAATCAATGCCTGCATTTATAGAAGAAGGCATGCAAGTTCTAAGTGGAAGTATCAATAAAGAGAGTATGGTGGAAGTAGAGGTTACACATTTATTAGCAGACTCTACTGTATCTAAAATCCTAGAGATGATCGAGCATGCAAGTAGTAGAAAGACAACGGCAGAGCAGTTCATCACACGTTTTGCAAAATGGTATACACCAGCAGTCGTTGTTTTAGCACTTATGGTTGCAGTGATACCATCACTCGTTACAGGAGACTGGCACGAGTGGATTTATAGAAGTATTGTCTTCTTAATGATTTCTTGTCCTTGTGCTTTAGTGGTATCTGTACCGCTTAGTTTCTTTGGTGGAATCGGTGCAGCTTCAAAGCAAGGGATTCTGGTAAAAGGTAGCAATTACTTGGAAGCTTTAAGTACTATTGATACAGTGGTTCTTGATAAGACAGGAACCATCACAAAGGGTAGCTTTGAAGTGGTAGAAGTCTTACCAGCACAGGGCGTAGAGCAAAAGGAACTTCTAAGTATCGCAAGACAAGTGGAAGCACACTCGAACCATCCTATTGCAAGAGCTATTGTGAGCTATGTAGAGGAAGACTGGGAAGGTGTCATCACATCATATAGTGAAGAAGCAGGCTATGGCATTACAGCACTTTTAGAAGGCAAAGAAGTATTAGCAGGTAATGGGAAACTCATGGAAAAGCAAGGTGTTTCATATGAGGCAGTAGATAAGATTGGCACATGGGTATACATCGCATTTGATGGTAAGTATTTAGGAGCAATCGGTGTATCCGATGTGGTAAAGGCAGATACGAAAGAAGCCTTAAAACAACTTAAAGCATATGGTATCAAACGTATCGTCATGCTTACAGGGGACAAAAAAGAAATCGCAGAAGTGATTGGAAAAGAAGTAGGTGTAGACACTGTTTATGCAGAACTTTTACCACAGCATAAGGTGGAAAAGGTAGAAGCATTTATTGTAGAAGGAAGTAAAGTAGCATTCGCTGGAGACGGTATTAATGATGCACCAGCGTTAACCCTTGCACACGTAGGAATCGCGATGGGTGGCATTGGTTCAGATGCAGCAGTAGAGGCAAGTGATATGGTGATTATGACTGATTCACTACTAAAGATTGCAGAAGGGATTGCAATTGCCAAAGAAACCAAGCGTATTGTGACACAAAACATTATCTTAGCATTAGGAGTCAAAGCTTTAGTAATGCTATTGGGTGTAATCGGTATTGCAAATATATGGCTAGCAGTATTGGCAGATGTAGGTGTAGCTATTCTAGCTATTCTCAATGCTATTCGTATACTTCTTAGAAAGACAAAACACTAGCCACTAAACAAAGGGACTGTTCATTGTGAACGGTCCCTTTGTTACTACTGTAAAAGTTCTTGATACTGAGCTTGAATGAGGCGCGCTACTTGAAGTTGATCTTCAGGGATAGGAATGGTGAGTAGGCTAAAAGGGCCATAAGGCGTGCCGGGAGCACCGTAGGTAAACTGTAGATACTGCCTATCATCTGAAAGAATATTTACTTCTTCTAGATAGTAAAGGCCTTTTTGAATACCATGTAATTCTCCGTTGAAGAGAATGTACTGAGGGGAGATGATCACTTCACATTGCTTGGTAGATTGTTTTTGATAATAAGAGTGAACCAAGTAAAAGCTAACGCCACAGCATACAAGTAAAAGTAAGAGAAATAGAATAGCTGCTAATGTATCCATAGGTTTAGTAGAAAAAAACAACCCCAATAAGATGAGGATTCCTAGAATGCCTATTAAGAAGATAATGGAAAAGCTAATATAACGGTTCTCTTCAAGTTGGACTTCAACTAAGTGATAGTGCTTACTCGTGTATTGCCAACGTGCGAGAGTAGGAAGTTGATCGCTTCGAAGTTGCTTGATAATTTTAAAACGCCTAAAGGAGAAGATACAAGATACAACCCCGATAATAGAAAGCGAAAAACTAAGGATTAATGCAAGTATATAGGAAGGCTCATGGACTTCAAAGGTGTAGTGGCAAAGTATAGAAGCCATAAAGCCGAATAAGATAGATAAGAGAGCTAAAGTGATTTTTAAATATTCTTTATTCATAAAATAGCTCCTTTCCGGATAAAAGGTCTCATACTAGTTTATGAAAGGACAAAGTAAGTTGACACCTTTTATAAGCTAATGATTGTAAAAAATGGGAAAGTATAATGAAGTGGAAAATGGCTATACTAATGCTGATACAAGTAGGATAACAGATTCTAAAAGAATGAGGTGTGATATGGCTAAGAAAGGTATGAGAAGACCTGATGTTCATGAACCACATGGAACTGAAAGTAATCATAAAACTCACTATTCAAAAGACCCACAAACAGAAGTTCAAGAAATTCAAGGTAAAGCAAAAACAGGGAACAAAAAAGCAGGTCGCATCTATTGATGCACCTGCTTTTTACTAGACCATAAGTTGACGAGCCATATAAACGCCCATAGCTGAAGCCATCATGAGACCACGCGTCCAGCCACTTGAGTCACCAAGGCAATAAAGGCCATTAATGTTAGTAGAGAGTTCTTTTGTCATCTCCACTTTATTACTATAAAACTTAATTTCAGGGCCATAAAGAAGTGTTTCTTTACTTGCAAAGCCAGGAACGACAGTATTCATTGACTGGATGAATTGGATGATATTCGTCATTGTACGATAAGACATGGCTGAAGTTAAGTCACCAGCGATGGCGTCTGGCAAAGTAGGTACCACATTTGAACGATCTAATTCTTTTTGCCAAGTACGTTTGCCCTCTAAGATATCTCCATAACGTTGTACAAGGATATGACCATCACCAAGCATATTTACAAGTTCAGCTACTTTTTTGCCGTACTCAATAGGTTGGTTAAAAGGTACACTGAAATTATGAGAGCATAGAATAGCTAGATTCGTATTATTTGATTTGAGGTCTTTGTAAGAATGACCATTAACGATAGCTAAGTCGTTGTCGTAGTTTTCTTGGCTTACAAAACCACCAGGGTTCTGACAGAAAGTACGCACTTTATTCTTGAAAGGCTCAGGGTATCCGATGAGTTTTGATTCATAAAGTACGGTATTGACTTCTTCCATGATTTCATTACGTACTTCTACACGAACACCGATATCGACAGTGCCCGGACGGTGAGATATCTGGTGAGTCGTACACATTTGCTTGAGCCAGTCAGCACCCTTACGACCTGTACATACAATAACCGTATCCGCATAAAGTGTAGATGTTTCATCTTGCGCTTTTGCAGGAGCGATATGAGCCCCTTTAATGGTCCCATCTTCAATGATTAAGTCTTTCGTAATGGTATCGAATTGGATATCTACACCATGATCGATTAAGTAGTTTTGAATTTTCAGGTAGATTTCTTGAGCTTTCTCCGTACCTAAGTGACGAATAGGGCAGTCCACTAGCTTTAAGTTAGCTTCAATAGCTTTTTTACGGATGTCTTTGATAGCATCCGTATTTTCGATGCCTTCGATTTTGGTATCCGCACCAAACTCAAGATAAATGCGATCTGTATAGTCGATGAGTTCGGTAGCAGCTGGGAAGCCGATAAGTTCAGGTAAGTCACCACCTACTTCAGGACTAAGAGAAAGCTTGCCGTCAGAGAAAGCACCGGCACCAGAGAAACCAGTGGTAATATGGCAGTAAGGCTTACAGTTGACGCATTTTTGAGTCTTGCTTTTAGGGCAATGGCGTTTGTCGATACGTTTGCCCATTTCTACGATAGTCATTTTCTTTGTGGTATGTAACTTTAGTAGTTCAAGTGCAGTGAAGATACCAGAAGGACCTGCACCGATAATAAGAATATCTGTTTTCATCATTTTTTTAATCTCCTCTCAAGATACATTACAAAAAGGTTTTGTAACTCACTTATAGCGGTTAGCCATTTAAGGTGGCTAAGTAGATACACTTGAACCCTATTTTCAAATCTATATAAGCGAATATTAAAGAATAATACTATTAAATTGTTCGGTTTCACGAATACATTTTACAATATTATATTTTTATGTGCAATACTAAAAATGATTAATAAATAAATAAAACTTGTGTTCGACACAATTTACTTGACTTTAATGGTAGGTATCTAATAGTATGAATAAGAAGAGTTTAAATGATTGATAATAAAGGAGAGTGAGTTATAAATGGACAGTGGACCGAGTTGTTATAGGCAGAAGTATAAAAATAGAATAGAAGCTCACTTGAATTTATTGTAGAAATAGAATATTTCTCTGCAATAAATAAGTGACATGCAGAGGATGGGATAATATGAAGCAGATTTTTAGAACAATTGATAACAAATTACAAGAAATAACACAGTTCCAACCAGGAAGTTGGATTAATTTAGTGAATCCAAGTGCAGATGAGATTAATTCTGTGGCAGAGATGTTTCAAATTGAGGCAAATCATATTCGCGCAGCGCTAGATGAAGAAGAGAGAGCGCATATTGATACTGAAGATAACTATACAATTATTATCGTAGACGTACCGATCAAAGATAATGCAGCAGAGCATGAATACGCAACGATTCCATTAGAGATTATCATTGGGGATAGTTATATCGTTACCGTATGTCTTAAAGAAGTAGAAGTACTTAAAGAATTTATTACAGGTCGTGTAAGAACCTTCTTTACATTCAAAAAGACACGTTTTATTCTTCAGATTCTTTATAAGAATGCATCTTACTTCCTTCAATACCTAAGACACATTGATAAACTGAGCAATCAAGTAGAGCAAGAACTTCATAAATCAATGAAGAATAAAGAACTTATCCAATTACTTAAATTAGAAAAAAGTTTAGTATACTTTACCACCGCCCTTCGTTCTAACGAAATCGTATTAGAAAAAATGATGCGAATGGAAGCGATTAAGCAATACCCAGAAGATAAAGAACTTCTAGAAGACGTTATCATTGAGAATAAGCAAGCGATAGAGATGGCTAATATTTATGGAAATATCTTAAGTGGTACAATGGACGCTTTTGCTTCCATTATCTCTAATAACTTAAATATCGTTATGAAGACTTTAACGTCTATCACAATTGTACTTTCTATACCAACGATGATCTTTAGTTTGTATGGAATGAATGTACCGCTACCATTCCAATATGAGCCATTCGCATTCCCGATGGTACTGATTCTTTGTATCGTACTTATTGGTATCGTATCTATTTATATGATTAAGAAAAAACTATTTTAATAAACTTAGCCAAATTGTTGCAAACAATTTGGCTTTTTTTAATAAAATGCCTAAAAAAGATTTCACCTTTCACTAAGAAATGGTAAAATATAAGAGCAAGGAAATTTAGTTAAGGGTAGGGTAAAGGATGAAAGAACAATACGTAGAATTGGAAGGGTGTAAGCCAGGGGATATACTGAGCAGAGATGTGATTGATATACGTACAGGAATCGTATTATGCAATGCAGGGCATACGATGAATGCAACGACGTTAGAATGGCTAAAAAAATTTGTGCATTCAGAGATTTATATCGAACAAGATTCTTGGAACAAGGTATGGAATCTTTCAGAAGATACCATTAAGACATATGATGAAACTAAAAACAAACTCGGTGATTTACTGGAATCCTTTAAACATAGTAAAGTAGTCGATCCAGGAAAATTACAAGAAATAAAAGGCAGCTTTTATAGTGAACTTAGTCATAATAATACCATTATGGGATGTGTAAACATTGTAAAAAAAGTAGATGAATACACCCATACACACTGTATGAACGTAGGGATGTTAGCAGTGCTTATAGGGAAGTGGCTACATTTAAGTGAAGAGCAGCTCAGTGACTTGTTCTTAGCAGGAGCGCTTCATGATGCGGGTAAATATAAAGTGACACCATCTGTTATTAATAAAAGAGGAAGTTTGACAAATGAAGAATACAATGTAGTAAAAAAGCATGTGATCTATGGATATGAACTCATCAAAGATATAAAAGACATATCTGAAGAGGTGAAACATGGGGTTCTAGGGCACCATGAACGTATCGATGGCACTGGTTATCCAAGAGAATTAGCTGGAGATGAGATTCACTTATTTGGGAAGATTATCGCTATAGCAGATACGTATGATGCGATGATTTCTGAGCGCGTTTATAAGAAGCGTCAGACACCTTTTGAAGTTATGGAAGCGATGGAAAAGGAAGGGCTAGATAAGTTAGATACAAAGATTCTTCTGACATTTTTACATAGTATTGCAGATTATTATACAGGTGTATTTGTAAAACTAAATACAGGAGCAGTGGGGGAAGTTATCTTTATTCATCCACACTGTGTATATAGACCTATTGTAAAGGTTGATGAGCAGTACATCGATTTAGATACACAAAGAAATATAAGAATTATGGATATCGTCTAACACACAAAAAAGATGTTGCCCCAGAGGCAACATCTTTTTTGTGTGTTAGATAAACATACCGACAATAGCGGCAGTAATAAGGGTTGTAAGGGTACCTGCTAAAAGGGACTTAAAACCAAAGCCGGATACTTCTTGGCTTTTTGAAGGACAGAATGCCTTAAAGCCAGCAACAGCAATTCCAATAGAACTAAAATTAGCGAAGTTACATAGAGCAACAGAAAGAATAGCCTGCGTCCTAGGAGAAAGCGTGTGGAGCATACTACCAAGCTCTGTAAATGCTACGAATTCATTGACAGCCATCTTAAGACCAACCATCGAAGCAAAGGTGTGTACTTCAGCTTTAGGGATACCAAATAACCAAGCAAGTGGTGTAAGCACATAACCGAGTAACTCTGCTACAGAAAGGCCTACAAAGCTAAGGAAGTAGTTGATAAAGGCAATCATCCCTAAGAAGGCGATGAGTACAGCACCTACATTGAGCGCAAGATGGAGACCTTGTATGGCACCGTCACCTAGAGCCTCTAAGAAGTTGGCAGACTCGGAAGGTGTAATCTCGATGTTATCAGTCTTACTAGATTCTGTCTCAGGAATCACGATTTTAGAGATAAGAAGGCTAGCAAAAGGCACAGTAACGATTGCAAGTAGAAGATACTTCATATCGATACCTAGTAAGGTATAGCCACCTATAACAGAGACAGATACAGAAGCGAAACCACTGGTTACGACGGCGAAAAGTTCACTACGTGTGAGGTCTTTTAAGAAAGGCTTTGTAAGGAGTGGTGCTTCGGTGGTTCCTAAGAAGGAACTACCTACAGCACAGAAGGTTTCCACTTCTGTCGTTCCTAGAAGTCTAGCAATCCATTTACCTATATATTTTACAAGGAAGGGAATGATTCTGAAGTAGTAAAGTACAGAGATAAGTGCGCTAGTAAAGCAAATGATACCAAGGACATGGATGCCAAAGATAAAGTAGTTGGCAAATAAATCACCAAAGACAAAGGCGAGGCCCTCATTACCAAAATTAAGAACTGTAACAACGCCATTGGCTAAAGCTTCAATGATGCGCTGACCAAGTGAAACTTTAAGAACAAAAAGCATCAGTAGGATTTGAATGCCTAGGGCTACAAAAGCATAGCGCCATTTAATCGCACGTCTATTCTCAGAGACGAGAAAAGCGATGCCTAATAAGATAAGAATGGTTAGGATACCAAAGATGATAGACATAAGATGTCACTCCTTTATAGCAAAATTTTATTTTATAGCATTTAGTATGTACATAATCTAGAAAAAATATAGTAAATGCATAGGTTATCTATTATATAAAAGAGTGTAAGGAAGGTCTAGTAAAAAATACAATTACTTACAAAAAAAGTAAAATCACATAAAAAAACTGCTATCACCTCAGAGAAGTGATAGCAGTTTTTTTATAGAATAGGAAGAACATTGGTATGTTCTTAAGCGCGTTTAACAGTAAGTGTTACGTCTTCGCCGTTTACTTTCCAAGCTTTTTCGTAACCACCTTCAAGGCTTCCTTCAGTTACGCTATTTGCAAGTACTTCACTACCGATCTCAGCATTGTTGCGAGCCATGATATCAGCAATTTTAGCATTGTCTTTGTAAGCTACAAGGATATGGTCTTGTACTTCGAAGTCAGCTTCTTTTCTCATTGTTTGAATCTTAGAGATGATCTCGCGTACAAAACCTTCTTCGATAAGCTCATCTGTAAGTTGTGTATCAAGTACAGCTGTGAAGCCACCTTCAGACTGTGCTACGAAACCTTCTTTTTGAGCTGTAGAGATGAGTAAGTCTTCTTTTGTAAGTTCGATGACTTCACCTTCAATTGTAAGTTTCAGAACACCTGTCGTGTTAAGTTCATCCATTGCTTGGCTACCATCAAGCGCTGTAAGTGCTGTACGGATGGCATTAAGCACTTTGCCGTATTTTGGTCCAAGTGTACGCATTTGTGGCTTGAATGCATATGAGATATAACCACTAGCATCAGTAGTGAATTCTACTGCTTTAACATTAAGTTCTTCAGCGATGATAGAAGAGAAGTCTTCAGGAAGAGCTTCAGTAGCCCCTACATACATCTTACCGATAGGTTGACGGTTCTTGATGTTTGATTCACTACGGCAAGCACGGCCAAGTACTACGATTTGAAGTACGCTATCCATGTGCTTTTCAAGGTTTTTATCAATCATTTCTTCGTGAACTGCTGGGAAGTCACAGAAGTGAACACTTGATGGTGCAGAAGCGTCATTTGTACGTACGATGTTTTGGTAGATTTCTTCTGCCATAAATGGTACGAATGGTGCAGCGATTTTTGAAAGTGTCTCAAGTACTGTGTAAAGTGTCATGTAAGCATTTACTTTATCTTGTGGCATATCACTTTGCCAGAAACGCTCACGGCTACGACGTACGTACCAGTTAGATACATCATCAATGAAGTCTTGCATTTCACGAGAAGCTTCGAAGATACGGTAGTTTTCTAAGTGTGCATCGACGCTCTTCACAAGTGTGTTGAGTTTTGAAAGTACCCATTTATCCATCATGTTAAGTGATGTGTAATCAAGTGTGTACTGTGTTGGGTCGAATTTATCGATATTTGCATAAAGTACGTAGAATGCGTAAGTATTCCAGAAAGTACCCATGAACTTACGTTGTGCTTCAGATACGTTGTCACCACTGAAACGGCTTGGTAACCATGGTGCACTTGCAGAGTAGAAGTACCAACGTACAGCATCTGCACCTTGTGCATCAAGTACTGTCCAAGGATCGACTACGTTACCTTTGTGCTTACTCATCTTGATACCGTCTTTATCACCTACGTGACCAAGTACGATAACGTTTTTGTATGGTGCTTTATCGAAGATAAGTGTAGAGATAGCCATAAGTGTGTAGAACCATCCACGTGTTTGGTCTACCGCTTCAGAGATGAAGTCAGCTGGGTAGTTTTGTTCGAATACTTCTTTGTTTTCGAATGGGTAGTGAAGCTGTGCGAATGGCATAGAACCACTATCATACCAACAGTCGATAACGTCTTCTACACGTGTCATTGTGCTGTTACACTTTGGACAGTTAAGGTGTACGTTGTCGATGTATGGTTTGTGAAGTTCGATGTCTTCTGGACAGTCAGAACTCATTGTTTTTAATTCTTCGATGCTACCGATAAGGTGTGTGTGGCCACACTGACATTCCCAGATAGGAAGTGGTGTACCCCAGTAACGTGAACGAGAAAGACCCCAGTCGATTACGCCTTCAAGGAAGTTTCCGAAGCGACCTTCACCGATTGATGGTGGCATCCAGTTTACTGTATTGTTGTTTGCTACTAATTTTTCACGTACTTTTGACATAGAGATGAACCATGTGTCACGTGCATAGTAAAGAAGTGGTGTATCACATCTCCAGCAGTGTGGGTAGCTATGCTCGTATGGAGCTGCTTTGAAGAGTTTGTTGTTTTCTTCTAACCACTTAAGGATAGCTGGGTCAGCATCTTTTACGAAGATATCTTGCCAGTCTGCAACTTCTGGTGTGAAGTAACCTTGCTCGTTTACTAGTTGTACGAATGGAAGGTCATTTTCACGACCGATTCTTGAATCATCTTCACCGAATGCTGGTGCGATGTGTACGATACCTGTACCGTCTGACATTGTAACGTAGTTATCTGCTACAACGAAGTAAGCTTTTTTCTCTGGTGTTACAAAGTCGAAGAGTGGTTCGTAGCTTATGCCACAAAGTTCTGTACCTTTAACAGTGCTTACAACAGTAGCTTCTTCAGCATCAAATACACTTGCTACAAGTGCTTCAGCTAAGATGTACTTTGTACCAGCAACATCTACTGTCACGTAGTTTTCAGTTGGATTTACACAAAGTGCAACGTTTGATGGAAGTGTCCAAGGTGTTGTTGTCCAAGCGAGAAGGTAAGTGTTTTCTTCACCTACTACTTTGAACTTAGCGATAGCTGTTTGATCTTTAAGATCTT
>JBOGBZ010000170.1:0-35057 GCA_051656485.1 Cellulosilyticaceae bacterium | reverse complement strand
AATGCTATACCTACAGCTGAAGGTGCCATCCAGTATGCGATGCAAAATAGTGAAATTACACTTAACGATAGTAAATGTCTTATTTTAGGCTTTGGTAGATGCGGTAAGATTCTGGCTCATAAACTTAAAGGCATTGGAGCAAATGTTTACGTTGAGGCACGTAAGACAAAAGATTTAGCGTATATCTCAACTTATGATTATATCCCTGTTCCTCTTAACGAATTGGAAAAACACTTATGGAAATTTGATTTTATATTCAATACGATTCCTGTTCCTATTTTGAATCAACATTACATCGACCTGATGTCCCAAAATGTTGTCTACATTGAACTTGCATCCGCACCAGGTGGTATTGATATAGACTATTGTCAAAAAGTAGGGGTACACCATATCCCTGCTCCAAGTTTACCAGGAAAAGTTGCCCCTATGACAGCCGCTTCTATTCTTTATCAAGGTCTTCAGCTTATCATTCAAAAACAGGGGGAAAAGAAATGACAGATTTAAAAAATATTAAACTAGGTGTCGCACTATGTGGCTCTTTTTGTACTTTTAAACAAGCAGTAAAAATGATTCAAGATTTAGTAGACTTAGGGGCAGATGTCTACCCTATTATGTCTTTTAATGCATACAACACTTCTACACGCTTCGGTAAAGCTGAGGACTTCATTGCTCAAATCGAAAGTATTACTGGCAAAAGCATTATCCACACCATCGTAGATGCTGAACCTTTAGGACCAAAAAACTTAATCGATGCTGTTGTTGTAGCTCCTTGTACAGGGAATACTTTATCAAAAATGGCAAATGCTATTATCGATACACCAGTGGTTCTAGCAGCAAAAGCACTTATGAGAAACAGTAAGCCAGTCATCCTAGCCATCTCTACCAACGATGGTTTAGGCCTTAACATGAAAAACATTGGTGAACTTATGCCTATCCAAAATATCTACTTCGTACCATTTGGTCAAGACAACTGTGTCGGCAAACCTTATTCACTCATTGCTGATCTTAATCTTGTACCTGCTACTATAGAGAAAGCTTTAGAAGGCAAGCAAATCCAGCCTCTTCTTATCACTTATTAATACAAAAGGTGCTTTAGCGTAGCTGCTAAAGCACCTTTTGTATAGCATCCACACAGCTACACTTTAATCCTATCACACACATTTTCTCTACTGCTTCCTTAAGTTCTAAGAGACCTCCCTCCGCCTCTTCATGTAAAAGCTTATAATACGGTGCTAATGCATATTCTATGACTTTCTTCTCTTCTTCTGTCATACTCTTTCCGTCCTCTTCACCTACTAACGCTGAAGTTAATTGGAAAGTAGCTTGATCCCCTTGCTGTTCCCTCAATTCATCAAGGCATAGCTTGTAGTGATCATACTGATACATACCTACTGCCCCTATACGATGCTTCTCATAGTAACCATCATGAAAAGACTCTTCCATAACACGAGGCGTCTCATCATCTATCGCTATATCATCACCATCTATGAATGCTTTTAGCATATCCATTCTTTGGTGAAACATAGCAAACCACTGATTATACATATTGGCCATTTCTTCTTCTAATAAGGACTGAGCAATTTCTCCTATAATTTCTGTATCATCGTCGGGGTCAAATAAATAATCCATCACTTTACATGTTTCCTCATTCGCCTTTTCCATGGAATCCTCGCTAGAAGTATCCTTCATTTTAAACGCAACATTGATAAAGCCTATCGTTTCTAACCATTGTGCAACGTATGGAAATGCACCTTGCATTGCTTCATCTATTTTGTCCTTTTTTCGGACATGCCGTGTCATAAAATGTTAACTTATGTTCAATTTGCGCATCATTTGTTGTATAATGGTCATAAACTATATGATACATACTTAGAAATGAGGCGATTTTTATGAAACACACATCTAAAAAGTCATCTAAATGGCTTTGGTCCGGCTTATTAATTATGGTACTTTTGGTAGCAGGACTCGTTGCTTCTCCCGATACCCAAGCGGATACCAGTAAAAAACCTGAAGTACCAACGCAAGTACCTACTGTAGGTGCGTCTACATCACTTCCAGATGCAACCACAAGTCTGGCTACTGAAGTTCACTTTATCGATACAGGTAATAGTGATGCCATTCTTATTCGTCAAGGCGATAAGGCTGCGCTTATTGATGGTGGTGACAATGATGATGAACAAACAGTCGTAAACTACATAAAAAAATTAGGCATCAAAGAACTTGAGATGGTCTTTAACACCCATCCCCATGCCGACCATGTAGGTGGGCTTGATGCGGTATTAAAGTCAGTGAAAGTGAATCAGCTTTATATTAGTAACGGTTCGCTCGATACCAAAACTTATGCTGATTTTCTAAAGGCTGCTACCGCGAAAGGTTTACAACCTAGTGTACCCCTTAAAGGCAGTAAGTTTTCCCTTGGGACCAGTACTTTAGAAGTAGTAAGTGCTGCTACCAGTGAAGATCCAAACAATACTTCACTGGTGATTCTCATGACAAACGGCAAAGATCGTGCGCTCTTTACTGGGGATGCTGAAGCAGATATCGAGAAGTCCCTTCTTTCTCTTGGAGACATCGACCTTTTAAAAGTAGGTCACCACGGTTCTCACTCTTCTTCTTCACCAAGCTTTATGAAGGCCCTTACACCTGACTATGCAGTCATCACTGTAGGTAGTGGCAACAAATATGGTCACCCTCATCGTGAGACTATGTCGCTCTTAAAAGACATGCAGATTCCAGTGTATCGTACCGATGAGAATGGCACCATTATCTTTACTTCTACTGGCAATGGTTTTAAGACCACATCATCTACTGGTAGCTACACCCCTGGTAGTGATACATCTAACGCACAGACTAACGTTTCACCTACTAAGCCATCTACTGATGTAGCTGCACCTTCTGTGAGTACACCACCTCCTACCAACAATACAGCCACTGTCTACTGGACTTCTGGTGGTAAGAAATATCATAGTACACCTACTTGTTCCAATATGAAGTCCCCTGTTTCAGGAAGTATTTCGGAAGCTGGTAATAGAGGTCCTTGTAGTAAGTGCTATTAAGACAAAGATACCCCCTTTTTCTTTTCATTAAAAGGAGGTATCTTTTTTTGATCTTTTCGCTAAATGTAAGGCTTCTTCTTCTCTCATAGGTCTTCCCCATAAGTAGCCTTGTATATAATTCACTTCCATCTCTTTCAGAAGTGCTAGCTGCTCTTCGTGTTCTACACCTTCTGCAACAACTTCTACCTTAATGTAAAATGCCATCTGTGTAATGGTGCGTGTCATATGATGATGCGCATCAGATACTTGCATTTCTTTTACAAAGGATTTATTAATTTTGATGGCTGATAGGGGAAGTTTAGAGAGGTAGTTGAGAGAAGAGTAACCTGTTCCAAAGTCATCTAATGCAATGCTAATGCCTAGATCTTTAAGTTCTTGAAGCTTCTTAATGTTTGTATTCATATCTTCTAGCAATACATTTTCTGTAATTTCCATTGCAATGATTTTTGGAGAAATATCTATTTGCTGCAGAAGCTGTTGAACCTTTTTTACAAATCTTTTTTCCATTAATTGTAAAGGTGATATGTTGACTGAAATAATAAGAGCGTGAAGCTGTCCCTCATTAATCTTCTTTGCAAAGCGAAAAGCTTGTTGTAAAATGATATCTCCCATTTTTTGCATTTGCTTAGTTGCTTCAAGGATCTCTATTACTTTAGAAATTGGAATATGCTTATAATGCTCATTTTCCCAACGTAGTAAAGCTTCAAAACCTTTCAGTTCCTGATTGGTTGTATATTGAGGTTGATAATGTAAGATAAACTCTTGATTTAACATGCCTCGGTATATTGCTTGTTCCAGTTCCATTCCCTGCCTATAGGTATTTTCTATTTGCGAAGTGTAGATAATATACTGATTTTTACCTTTTTCTTTTGCTTCATATAAAGCTAAGTCACTTCTAAGCAAAATATTTTCTACTGTATCCTCTTCTAAGCTACCTTGTGCAATCCCCACACTTACAGAGACAACATGCCGCTTCTCATCCCTTGTAAAGCTAGTCCTCGTCCCTTCTATAAGTTTGCTCGCTTTTTTACAAACCTCTTCTTTTGTTATGGTGCTCGTAAATACAACGACAAATTCATCACCACCAAGACGAGCGATAATACTTTCTTCACAAAGTTTCATGAGCTTACTTGCTAGTTCAATAAGTACTTGATCGCCATAATAATGACCATAGCTATCATTAATAGCCTTAAAATTATCTAAGTCTAAATAAAACATAGTGACTTCTTTGACTTGCCTTTTCTTTATTTCTTCAAAGTATTTATAAAGTCCTCTCCTATTTTTAAGCTGTGTCAAATCATCTGTATAGGCCATTTGCTCTATCTGTTGTTGTACACGTACTGTTTCAGTAATATCTCTAGCAATGCCTACTGTACCCACAACTTCGTCATCAGCATCTACTACAGGTGCTTTATGCACCTCAAAAAGCCTTTCCCCCCTTTTGCCTGGTATGACTTCATTAAACACCACTGGCTTACGCTCATTCATAACTTGTAAATCGTATGCTCTGCATTGCTCACCTATTTTTCCATTCCATACATAGCAATCATCTTTACCTTCTATCTGTTCAAAATTTTTATCACAGTGATATTTAAACTCATTATTTACCTTCATATATTGACTCGTTTTATTTTTAAACCATGACATATAAGGCACATTATTAAGAAGGGCATGAAAAAGCACTTCACTGTTGATACATCTATTTTTCAACTCCATATACTCAATATGATGATTAATACGTATCCCCAATTGTAGTGAAGTATAAGGCTTCATTAGCCAATCTGTAAGTCCCGCTTCGTAAAAAACTTGTAAATCTGCCCCCATATGTTTCTCAAAGATGCCTACAATAGGTATATCCTTTTTAATATGTTGTAATAAGTCTAGTCCTTTTAGCTTGTCATGAATATGCATAATAACGAGTTGATAGTTGCTTTTAGCCAATCTATCATCACTTAATGTATCGCTTGTAAAAAAGAAATAATGATTCTCATTACTTTGTAATAGTACTTTCAATATTGTTTCAATTTCTTTATTAGAATCAATTATTAAAATGTTTATCTTCTTTTTATACATATGATTTACCTCGTTTTTAATCTATCTTTATTATAACTTAATTTATGCTCTTCAGCATAGGGGATTTCCCATAATTGTCAAAAAAAGCCACTGTTCTCCCAGTAGCTTTTTCTTACATTTTATATGCCTTATTCAATTTCAAACTCCCTTAGCACAGCTAAGCGTTCTTCCCCCTCTATTCTCCCATGGCACAATTGGTCATTAAAGCGATTAAGAATATTTTGTTCATGTACCACAATCATAAAATTCTTAGGACTTAATATAACATGATTAAACTTAATCATATCTAAATGTCCCCTTTTTGCATTAATTTTCTTACCATTAATATACTCTTCATAAGTATAGACAATCGCATAAAATGATGGTGATTCGTGGTAGAAATGACAGAGCCCTTTCGTTCCCACATGATACGTATAGCCATGTTGTGACATAATAACTAATATATCTGGATTAATTTTTACATCATGTAATTGCTGTATATAAGACTGATGATACATATTATCTGAATCAATTCTTACCATATAAAGCTTGTCATCCTTTGTTAGGTAATCTCTCACTTCTTTATAAAATACTTTTGTAAATCTTATATTTTCTGGCAACGCTTCATAACGTGACAACGCTTCTTGGATAATTTATATTTTATGGGCTATTTATATAAAAGGTTCCTTTTCTAACACCTGCTTCCCTTTCACAAATCTTTTTAAGATGAATAATATACTTTGCTATTTGAAAAACTGTCTCTATAAAGAAATAAAAGGAGCGTTTTCATGAAAAAAATTCAATCGACCTGCAATGTGTGTTCATTGGCATGTAACCTTGATTTTTATGTAGAAGATAATCATATCGTTAAAGTGATTCCTACCAAGGATTACCCTGTCAATAAGGGGTTCGCTTGTATTAAAGGGATTTCTTTAGACAAGCAGACCACTAAGTTTAAGCCATCACCTCTTCCAAAACGACGTGATGCAGCTGGGAATTTCATCGAAATGAGCTGGGAGGAAGGCTATGCCTATGTAGCCAGTGAGCTACTCCGTATCCAAGAAACTTACGGTTCCGATAGTCTTGCAGCCATTAGTACAGGCCAGCTTCCTATGGAAGAGATGGCTCTTTTTTCTCACGTGATGCGTAATTTCCTAAAAGGCAATGTAGACGGCAACACCCGTCTTTGCATGGCTACTTCTGTCGTTGCCCATAAGCAAAGCTTCGGGTTTGACGCACCACCTTATACCCTCAACGACTTTGAGCTTTCAGATACGATTTTCCTTATCGGCGCGAATCCTATCGTTGCCCATCCGATTATCTGGGACCGTATACGCCATAATCCCAATAAGAAAATCATCGTCATTGACCCACGTAAGTCTGAAACGGCTAAGCAGGCTGACTACTTTTATCCTATCGCCCCTAAAGCTGATATTTATCTTTTTTATGGGCTTGCCAATATCCTTATCGCAAAAGATGCCATCGACCATGCCTATATAGAAGCACATACCCAAAACTTCGAGGCTTTCAAAGACCTCATAGCCCAATATACCCCTGAAAGCGTTGCTGAGCATACAGGCCTTTCGCTGGATGCACTTTACGAAATGGCTGACCTTATCGAGAAAGGTGAACGTGTATCCTTCTGGTGGACCATGGGTGTGAATCAAGGTTATGAAGCGGTACGCACTGCTCAGTCTATTATCAATCTTGCACTGATGACGGGTAATATAGGCCGCCCAGGTACAGGGGCTAATTCCATTACTGGCCAATGTAACGCCATGGGTTCCCGTCTCTTTAGCAATACCACAGGACTTTATGCTGGTGGTGAGTATGATAATCCTGCGCGCCGAGCTGCTGTGTGTGAAGCACTTGATCTCACCGATGATCAGCTCATCAATAAGCCTACCTTGCCTTACAATGTCATTATCGAAAAGATCAACAGCGGTGAGGTCAAAGCTCTTTGGGTCGTCTCTACCAACCCTCGCCATTCCTGGACCAATAACTCAACTTTCGCTGAGGCCATCAAAAAACTAGAGCTCTTCATCGTCCAAGATATCTATGATGATACGGATACAGCCCTTGATGCTACCGTTTATCTTCCTGTGGTGCCAGGTATCAAAAAGACTGGTACGTATATCAATACAGAAAGGCGCCTTTCAGCGATGCGTCCCCTTATCTCCCGTGAAACCCATGAAAAGACCGACTTCGAAGTCTTTCTAGGCGTAGGCAAAGCACTGGGTATGGGCTCGCTTCTTGACTTATGGGGGACACCAGAAGAAGCTTTCGAATTGATGAAAAAATGTAGTAAAGGCATGCCTTGTGATATCACTGGCATCACGTATCAGTCTCTAGAAGGCACAGCGGGCATCCAGTGGCCCTTTAAAGAAGGGGATATCCTTACAGATAACCAACGTCGCCTTTATGAAGATGGCAATTACTATACCCCTTCAAAAAAAGCCAACTTTGTCTTTGAGGCTATCACACCAAATCCACTACCTACTACTTCTGACTTCCCTTATGTACTCAATACCGGGCGTGGTACAGTGGGTCAATGGCATACAGGGGTACGCTCTAGAGAAATTGGTGTGGCGGATGGTGCTTACCGTAAGCAAGCCTATATCTATATTCATCCTGAACTTGCCCGTGAGAAGGGTATCGTAGAAAACGAGATTTTCAAAGTCGTCTCCATCAATGGGAACTGCTCACACTTTAGCGCAAAGCTCAGTGATACGGTAGCGCGTGACCATCTCTATGCACCGATTCACTATATTGAGACCAATAACTTGACGCCTTCTCTTTATGATACTTACTCAAAAGAGCCTTCCTATAAAACAACGCCTATCAATATCTTTAAAGTTTCAGGAGTGTGAGATCATGAAAAGAATCAAAATAGACCGTTCCAAATGTGTGGGGTGCTTAACTTGTGTAGCTGCTTGTATCGTTGCTAACGATAGTTTAGACCCTCGTAACCGTATCGTAAGTGATAGCGAGAAAAGATACGCACCCATCTTCTGCCGTCACTGTGATGAGCCGGAATGTGTGTACACCTGTATGACCGGTGCCATGTATAAAAACGATAAAACCGGCTTTGTGGACTACAATAAAGACCAATGTGCTAGCTGCTATATGTGCATCATGACGTGTCCTTATGGCGTCTTAAAAAGCGACTCTCTTTACCAAAAAGAAATTATGAAATGTAATATGTGTCAGCACCGCGTTGAAGGCCCCATGTGTGTTGAGAAATGTCCGATGTTTGCCATTACATTAGAGGAGGTGTAGACTGATGCATTATGTCGTATTAGGTGCTTCTGCTGCTGGTTTAAGTGGTGTGAAAAGGCTCCGTGAACTGGATGCCAATGCCCAGATCACCCTTATTTCAAAAGATGAGCATATTTATTCAAGATGTATTCTCCATCACTATATGGAAGGCATTCGCGATCTGGCGAAGCTTTCTTTTATCGCCCCTACCTTCCTTCAAAATTACAGGATTGAATGGCTATCTGGTGAGACCGTTACGCAGGTCGATCCCCATTCCAAGACCATCACCACCAATCATCAGAAGACCCTAGGCTTCGATAAGCTGCTGATTGCTACTGGCTCCCACGTCTTCTTCCCACCTATTCCAGGTCTTCGTGAGGCTACCAATGCCATCGGTTTTCATGACTTGGATGAGTGTGTAGACATTATGGCTAAAGCCAAGACTGCGGAGCACATTGTGGTACTAGGTGCAGGTCTTGTGGGAATCGATGCCATCTGTGGCCTTCTCCATCTAGGGAAGTCTCTAACCCTTGTGGAAATGAAAACCCATATGCTTGCTCTTCAACTAGACAAGCGTAGTGCCGCTACCTATGAAGAAGCTTTCCGTGCCAAAGGGGTCCAGCAATTTTATGGTGTGAAAGCCCAGGAGCTTGTACTAGATACTTCTCATAGGATCCAGCAAGTGGTATTAGACACAGGTGAGCATCTACCTTGCGATTTACTCATCGTCGCCTCAGGGGTGCGGTCTAATGTGGACTTCCTAGAAGGTAGTGGCATTGAGACAGACCGCTTCGGGCTTGTGATTGATGTCTTCGGTAAAACGTCCCATCCTGATATTTATGGTGCTGGTGATGTGACTGGCCGTAATCCTATATGGCCTATAGCTGTTAAGGAAGGGATTATCGCTGCCTGTAATATGGTGGGTGAATCCAAGCAAATGACCGACTTCTTCGCAAGTAAAGCCACCATGAATTTTTTAGGTGTTCCTACTCTGTCTCTCGGTCTTCATACACCTGAAAATCCTGAGGAATACGAGATTGAATTAGAAGAAGATGCAGACGGTAACTATAAAAAAATCGTCCATAAAGAAGGCAAAATCTATGGCGCACTTCTGCAAGGTGACCTTTCTTATTCGGGCATCCTCACCCAGCTCATCAAAAATAATATCGATGTTTCCCAAGTCAAGAAACCACTCTTTACCATCGACTACTCCGATTTCTTCCATCTGACAGAAGACTTAGAGTACATTTATTCTCACTAATGAAAGGAGCTCTTATGGAAAAGCATTCTTTATTCTCTCGCCTCGGAGGGCTACCCATCCCCATACTCCCTACCATGGTTGGGGCCATCACTCTTGGTAATATGTGGTCTTCACTCGGCTTTACTTGGATTCGCCATCTAACCATGTGGGCAGGTGCACTTCTTCTTCTCGCCTATATTTTAAAAATCATTTTCTTTTTTGATATTGTAAAAAACGAGTACAAGACCACGGTGCCTGCCAGTCTTTATGCAGGCTTCACCATGCTGATGATGCTTCTTGGCAGCTATGTCTTTGACCTCAATCCCGCAATCGGTAAAGGGATGTGGGCACTTGGGCTTGGTCTTCATACCATTCACCTCTTGGTCTTTATCTATAGCCATGTCTTTCGAAAGTTTGAGCAAGCAACTTTTGTACCTAGCTGGTTTGTAACCTTCAATGGCATCATGGTATCTACGGTCATTGGTGTCCCTATGAATGAGCCTGGCATTGGTAAAATCGTCGTTTACTATGGCCTTTTAGTACTGGTCATTTTATTCCCATTGATGGTGATTCGCCTGATTAAAAACCCCATCACCTCAGGGCCACTTTTTATGACCAAAGCCATCCTTTTGGCACCTATAAGCCTTTGTCTTGTAAGCTATATTAACTTTATACCAGCGCCTATTCCTTGGGTTGTCTACGCCTTATATGCACTGCTTTTTGTGACACTCATTTATGTGCTTATGAACTTAGTGAAGTTCTTCTCCTTCACCTTCCATCCTGGATTCGCTGGACTTACATTCCCAATGGCCATTGGTATCGTGGCTTCAAACAAGATGTCTGGCTTTTTAGCAAGTCAAGGTTATGAAGCCTTTAGCGAGATGATCCGTCAGCTTTCTGGTATTCAACTTTATATCACCACAGCCCTTGTCTGCTACGTGGTCTTTAATTTCTTTTTACTTCTTTTCAAGAAACCATCTGCTTCCTAAAGTCATAAAAGTCCAAGCAATCGTCACATTGCTTGGACTTTTTTCTTACGCTTTATCTAATGCCTCATACTCTTCGGGTGTATTCACATTCATCAGCATCTTCTCATCCAGACCCAATGCCTCCATCGTCACGACCTTTACCTTGCAGTGACGTAAAAGATACCCTAGACGATAATTCGCCTCCCCCATCATCTGCTCTATGACAGGCAGCATGGCCTTTGTATAAATAGCCGCCGTAGCATAGTACCTTCCAGATGCATCTGCTACCACGACGCCTTCCCATTCCAGCGTCATATAGGACCACATTTGTTGGATAAAGGTCTCATTCAGAAGTGGCATATCACAGGCTCCTACAAATACTGCCTCTTCTTCCAGTTGCTGTAATGCGGCATAAATACCGCCTAAAGGTCCGATGTCCTGGGTAGTATCTTCTATAAGTGGATACGCCTCTGAAGGGGCTTCTTCTTCCCTTGCCACCGATAAGTACACTTGGCCGCACTTGGCCATTTCACTTGCTAGCTTTTGCCAAAAGGGTATCCCATCTATGGTAAGCAGTGCCTTTGGTTTTCCCATACGGCTGCTTTTGCCTCCCGTTAGGAGTAGCATCGCTCTTTTTTCACTCATGTTGCATCTCCTTCTTCTCTTAAGTAGCGTAGTTCACTTTTTTTCACGTAAAGCGTCACTGCATCTCCCTTTTCATAAGGTCTTGCTTCTTCTTCTGTGGCTTCCCATACCAGTGTTTCTTCTTTGCCTTCATCTACTAAAGAACTAACGACCACACATAGGCCTTTCTGATGGGGTAGTTTACGGAGCACCTTCCCCTTCACCTCATACGCTGCTTCGTCACCACCACTTAAGCCTAAGGCTTCACTTTTGATACCTAAGTACTTGATGTGTGGTGGTAGCTGCTCTTGCCACCTACATCCCCACTGGGGTAGCACCACTGCTTCACCGTCTCTTTCCACTTCTACAATATTCTTAATCCCTGCCAGCTGGGCTTCCAGTCGTGTCTTTGGGTTCTCAAACAATTCTCTTCTTGGCTTTAATGCACCTAATTGACCTGATTCAATGACGGCGACTTGACCGCAAAGATGATACACTTCTTCTTGATGGTGGGATACCAGTATCATAGGTTTCTGAAGACTTTCACCAAGGCTTTGTACTTCTTGTTCGAGCTGCCACTTTAGATGGGCATCTAGGGCACTGAATGGCTCATCCAGAAGGATAATCTCTGGTTCAGCTGCCAGCATTCTTGCTAGGGCTACTCTTTGCTGCTGCCCACCTGAAAGTTCCCGTGGGTACTTATCTTCTAGCCCTTGCAGTTGACAGCGCTGTATCTTTTCTTGTACCACTTGCTTTCTTCTACTTCGTGGGACACTCACACCGATATTACCTGCTACTGTCATATGAGGAAACAATGCATAGTTTTGGAAAAGGTAGCCTACCTGTCGTTCTTGAGGTGGCAGACAAATCTTTCTTTCCGAATCAAAAAACACTTTGCCATCTAGGCGAATCACGCCCCAGTCAGGTGTTTCTATCCCTGCGATGCATTTTAAAGTCATGCTTTTACCTGAACCTGAAGCACCGAGAAGGGCTATCATTTCTTTTTCCATTTCGAAGGCTACTTCTAAAGTAAAATGATTCAGCTTCTTTTTAAAATGAACGTATAAACTCATCTTTTTGGCCCTCCTGTCATGAGTTGTAAGATGAGCATGGCACCAAAGGAAAGTCCCATCATCATCATGACCCACTGGGTGGCCAATTCCCTATTGCCACTTTGTACTGCCGTATAGATGGCTATAGCCATAGTCTGTGTCTTCCCTGGAATATTCCCTGCTAGCATAATGGTGGCACCAAACTCACCTAAAGCCCGTGCAAAAGCCAGCACCACACCTGCCATAATACTACGCCAACAATTAGGAAGCATAATGCCATAAAAAATCTTATTCTCTGAAAGTCCCAGCGTTCTAGCTGCTGCAATCAAATCTGGATCTAAGTCTTCTAACGCCCCTCTTGCGGTTCGGTACATAATAGGAAAGGCCACTACCGTAGCGGCAATGACCATTCCAAGCCTCGAAAAGACCACTTCAATGCCCCACTCTAGAAGCCAGCTTCCCAGCATGCTTTGTTTACTAAAAAGTAAAAGCAGTAAAAAGCCGATCACCGTTGGGGGCAGTACCATAGGCAGGGTGAAAACTGTATCTACTAATGCACCAAATCGTTTGATTTTCAGACGCCTCTTCGCCGCATAAAGGCCAAGAAAAAATGTAAGTAACGTACTGTAAAATGCCGTCTGCAATGAAAGCACCAATGGTGATAGCTCCATTTTCATCCCTTCTTTCTATACTTTCTAATCTTCTGTATGTGCTGTGGTACTAAAACCATATGTTTCAAAAACTTCCTGCGCTTTCGGTGTCTTTAAGAACGCTAGCCACCTAGCTGCTGCTTCTTGTGCCTTACTTGCCTGAACGATTCCTGCTGGATAAACGATAGGACCTGTAAGTGCCTCACTTGCTTGAAGTACTACTTCTACATCCTCCGAGGTAGCTGCATCTGTGGCATAGACAAAACCGCAGTCCACATTTTCTGTGGCTACCCAATCAAGTACTTGCCTCACATTGGTTGCTAAGTTAGCTTTGGCATAGACCTTCTCCCATAGCCCCAGTGTCTCATAAAGTTTCTGAGTATAGTTTCCTACTGGTACATAATCTTCCCCGATGGCGATCAGCTTGATGTCTTCCTTTAGGACGTCTTCAAAGCTTTCTAGCACCACATCACTTTGCTTGGGTTTGATAAGCACTAAACTATTTGCCAGTAGGTCTTCGATGGTTTCTTCCACCATCAAGCCTTTAGCTTTTAGCCCTTCCATCTGCTTTGTATCTGCTGAGATAAAAACATCTGCTGAAGCACCTGCTTCAATCTGCCTTGCTAACGTTCCTGAAGCATCAAAAGAAAAGCGTAGCACCACTTCTGGATGCTCTTTTTTATAAAGCTCTCCCAGCTCCACCAAGACATCAGATAAGCTTGAGGCCGCTAAGACATACAGTTCTTCTGTCCCTTGCGCTTGTCTCGTACCACAACCCGTTAATATCACGCACATCATGAGCCATAAAAATACTTTTTTAAGGCTTCTCATTGCCTTATACCCCCTCTATAAGATGCATCTCATCTCCTACGCAAACCGTTCCACCTTTTAAAACGCGACAAAACACGCCTTCTCGTGGCATGATGCAATCCCCCATCTTATGGAATATTTGGCAACGATGATGGCATTCTTTACCTACCTGTGTAAGCTCGAGTACCACATCACCACAGCTAAACTGTGTACCCACTGGTAAAGTCTTAAAGTCGAAGCCTTCTACCACGAAGTTTTCACCGAAAGCACCAAAGTCTACTTCTGCACCACGGGCTCTGAAAGCTTCTATTTGTTCATACGAAAGGAGGCTAATCTGACGATGCCACTTCCCTGCATGTGCATCTCCTTCTATCCCATGATCTGCCACAATGTGAATACTTTCTACCCCTTGTTTTTGTGTACCTTTTTTAATACTTGTACATACCGCCATTACTTTTCCCATTTTGCTCATTCCTCTCTAGTCAATGTATTGATTGAAGTCATCATGTATGACATTATTTCTTCTATTTTATTTAAATCCACTACAGGTACACCTTCTACCTTCACCTCACCATCACTGGCCACTGCCAGAAGGGTACTTGGGTCACAGATGCTCTCTGTTGAATTACCTTTGCGGACGATTTCTATCTTTGGGTACTTGCTCCCCTTAAAGCCTTCTAAAAGGACGATGTCTGCTTCTTTAAAAGTGTCAAGCAGTTCGACTTCTGTAAGACCTGGCACCTTCTGAACGACCATTGCTTGCGTCTTTGAAAAAAGTGCTGTCTCACAAGCCCCAGCCTGTACGTGTTTGTACGTATCTGTCCCTGGTATATCTGCTTCAAAGTCATGGCCATCGTGCTTGATGGTCCCTACTTTAAAACCTTTCTTTCGAAACTCTGGTATAAGCTTTGTGATAAGGGTTGTCTTTCCCGAGTTCTTCACCCCACTGATTGCTATAAGCAGTGGCTTTTTCACAGGCTTTACCGCTGTGCCTTTTTCCAGTAAAATGACAGTCACTGCATCACCTACTTGTAACCCTTCCGTTCCTGGCTTGATTTCTATCAGGCAATTGCACCCTAGCATAGAGGAAAGGACACCTGATGAGTGTAGCCCACTTGGCATATACACCTTGCCCTCATGGTACCTTGCACGTATAAAGCGTCGCTTCTTACTGGCTTTATTAAAAGCATCTGCCATCACACCTCCCGTGCGACGTGGTAGGAAGCTTTCATCTTGACCCATGAAACCAATGAGTGGACGCATCAAAAGTTCAAAAGTCGTCAATGCCCCGAAAGGATTACCTGATAAACTGAGGATTGGCTTTTGTTTGTAGATGGAATAAATGACAGGGGTACCTGGTTGAAGCAGTACTTTCCAGAAGATGCGTTCGGCACCTAATAAAGGAAGTGCCTCATGTAGGATATCTTTCTTTCCTACGGATACCCCACCTGTTGTAAGAACCACATCCACCTCTTCAATGACTTGACGGATTGCCTGAGCTACGGCCTCGCCTTCATCTGGTGGCGTAATGATATGACTCACATCAATGCCTAATTCATACATCCGTGCCACAAGAAGTGCTTGATTACTATTGTAAATCTTGCCCAGTCCTAGCGGTTCTCCTGGTGCTACCACTTCATCTCCTGTGGTGAGTAAGGCCACTTTTGGCTTACGATAAACCTTCACATGGCTATACCCCATACTTGCCAAGATCCCTACTTCAATAGCACCGATCTTCATCCCTTTGGTTAAAAGTATGCTTCCTTTCTGGAAGTCTTCACCTTGGAAGCAATAGTTGCCATAAGCTTTGACGGGTTCATAGATCGCTACGGTATCTTCACCATAATCAGTGCTTTCTTGGCGTACACAGCAGTCACATCCTTCTGGGATGGCGGCTCCAGTCATAATACGTATAGCTTCACCCTTTTGGATACTGCCCTCATAATACGCCCCCGCCATGACTTCTGCCACCACTTGTAATTGTACAGGCTGGTCACTTGTAGCACCTACTAAATCTTCAGACTTACAAGCATAGCCGTCTACGGGTGCTCTATGAAAAGGCGGTTGGTCAAGCGGTGCGCATTGATCCTCGGCTAAGATGTAGCCTAAGCTTTGTAAGATAGGTACCTGTATGACTTCACGTTTAACGGATGTTGTGGCAACCATCATTGCCAATGCTTCTTCTAATGTCACACCTATCATCACTATACCCCTTTTCCAAAACTACATGCTGGGTAATAACAAGGCTTACATCCTAGGCATAAGCCACCATGTCCCATACGGACAATATCTCGCTTCGTTACCTTGATACCTGCTAAGATGCGTGGGAGGACCAAGTCAAATACAGTTGCCTTTGTATACATCACACAGCCTGGTAAGCCCATAATAGGTGTACCATCTTTAAAGTAGCCTAATAAAAACATAGCCCCTGGAAGTACGGGTGCGCCGTACGTTACAATGTCTGCGCCACTGGCAGCGATTGCTCCCGGTGTTAGGTCATCAGGGTCCACACTCATGCCACCTGTACACAGGATCATATCTACTCCTTGTGCCTTTACTTCTTGAATCGCTTCGATGATTGTTGTTTTATCATCATTGACGATCTTATGTGCCACTACTTCTTGACCAAAAGCAGCTAATTTCTCTCTAAGTACTGGCGTGAATGTATCTTGTATACGCCCATAGTAGACTTCACTTCCTGTTGTGATGATGCCTACTTTCATTGTCTTATAGGGTAGGAGCTTCGTCAAAGGTTCCTCACCGCCAATAACTACTGCTTCCTCGATTTTTACTTTGTCTATCACTAATGGAATGACACGTGTGCCCAGTAAACGCTCACCTTTTTTCACTGGTGTATAGCTATGCTTCGTAGCAATCATGATTTCATCAATACTGTTAATCGCTTCTAAACGCTCGACATCTACCACAAATAAGCCATCAGTTGTAGCTACCAGCTCAATCTTACCTTCTTTGACAGGTGTCGCTTCAATATAATCACTTTTGCATAGACGGCATAAGTGTTCTGCTGCTTCATTCTCATGATATTTGCTCTCATCTTTTTCCCATACATATAGATGGTCTTTTCCTAGCGATAAAAGCACTGGTATGTCTTCTTCTCTCACCACATGGCCTTTACGAAAAGCCACGTCTTTGACCACATCCTTGACAATTTGAGTAATGTCGTGGCAAATAATATGACCGACTGCTTGGGTTGTTTTTATCTTCTTCATGGTCTCCTCCTATTTTCTCGCACAGTTGCTTGCTTTACCTGTCAGAATCTCTACCCCATGCACAAGTTCAGGTAAAATATACGGTAAGCATTCATTGATAGCCTTCGGACTTCCTGGTAAGTTGACAATCAGCGTTTCTTTACGTATAGCTGCTGTCCCACGGCTCAGCATCGCTCTTTTTGTAAATTGCATACTGTAGGCACGTATCGCCTCACCGATACCTGGTACCATACGCTCTGCGATGGCCATCGTTGCTTCTGGCATACAATCTCGCTTGGAACATCCTGTCCCTCCTGTAGTAAGGATCAGATCAATGCCACCTGCATCTGCTAGCTGCTGCATCTTTTCACTCAGTTGTGTGCTTTCATCTGGCAACAGTACTTTATGTACCACTTGGTAACCCGATGCTTCTACGATTTCCTGAATCACTTGCCCACTTACGTCTTCTCTTGTCCCAGCATAGCCAGTATCGCTGGATGTAATAATTGCAATACGCATCGCTTAACCTCCTATTTGTGACATGGAACGGTGTTCTTCCTTGCCTTGCTTTTTTTCATAAAAATGATGACTGGTAGGCTTCATACCAATGGCCTCTCTCATCAGTTTTTCCAATGCCTCTAAGCCTTCTTCATGTCTTAAAGCGCCTTTTAAATCACAGCCTGCCTCATATTGAAGGCACATCTTCAAATACCCATCTGCTGTCAGACGTATGCGATTACAGTTTGCACAGAACTTATGGCTAATGGCACTAATAAACCCGATCTTCCCTTTAAACCCGTCAATGCTATAGTAACGGCAAGGTCCTTCTCCTAATTTACCTGCATAAGGCGCCAAACGCCCATACGCTTCTTCGATGCATTGCTGGATAGCTTCCTCTGAAAAAGCTTGTAAATCTTTGCCGTAACCGATTGGCATCATTTCTATAAACCGTACATGGATGGCCTTTTCTTTTGCAAGGCCTACCAGTTGTCTAAGATCTTCCAGTCTCTCTGTCACTGGGACACAATTCACCTTCACGTTTAACTGTGGATACCCACTTGCAGCCTCGATGCCTTCTAGCACTTTCTCCAAGTCATTTCTCTTAGTAATTTCCTTATACATCGCTGCATCCAGTGTGTCTAAGCTAATATTCATACCGTCTAAGCCTGCTT
Organism: Cellulosilyticaceae bacterium; assembly: GCA_051656485.1. GTDB lineage: Bacteria > Bacillota > Clostridia > Lachnospirales > Cellulosilyticaceae > JBOFDK01. Next base: position 16,966 of record JBOGBZ010000170.1, on the reverse strand, counting down.
CTACCAATCCTTGTAACTGCGCCTTCAAAAGTACACCATTAGTTGTCAGCGTCACTTTTTCAATGCCTTCTATCCTTTTCAGTGCTTTAATAAACGCTGCTAGCTCCTTACGTATCAGTGGCTCACCACCTGTTAGCTTGATTTTACGCACGCCTAATGTGGCTGCTACTTCACACACTTTAAGTATTTCTTCATAGGTCAAAAGTTTGGCGTTTTCTAATACGTCTAAGCCTTCTTCTGGCATACAATAAACACAACGATTGTTACACCGATCCGTTACAGAAATTCTTAGATAATCAATTAATCTACCTTGTCCGTCCTTCATAATTGCCTCTTCTCTAATGCTCTTGTTTGTTAATAAAATGGCCACTCTTACCGCCTTTTTTTTCTTCTACATGGATGGCTGTCATTGTCATGGTTTTATCGATGGCCTTACACATATCATAAATCGTTAAAAGCGTAACACTAACACCTGATAATGCTTCCATCTCTACCCCTGTCTGACCTGTGGTTTTCACAAGACAGCGTACGGTTATCTTAAGGGCTTCTTCATCGATTTCAAAATCAATGTGACATTTTTGAATCATCAATGGATGACACATCGGTATAAGATTCCATGTGGCTTTAACCCCCATCATACCTGCTACTCTGGCAACGCCTAATACATCACCTTTTTTGACACTTCCGTCTAAAATAGCCTGCATCACCTCTTTATTAACGAGGATCGCACCCACTGCTACCGCTTCTCTTTGTGTGTGTTGTTTATCTGATACATCGACCATAATGGCATTGCCTTGGTTATCAAAATGCGTTAATTCACTCATTATTTACCTCCCGCTTGTTTAATTTTTATCATATACTCCATATTATACCATTTATGTTAACTATTTTCAAGTTGTCATATTCTTGACAAACCATCCAATTATAGGTATTCTCTTTATGACATACTAGAATGAGGACGGATATACCTATGGTAACTAAAACTGATCTACGGGTCGCACGTACCCAAAAAACAATTCAACGCGCTTTTTTGGATTTACTCAAGCGTTCTGACTATCAAGGGATTTATATAACAGATATTGCTGATGAAGCAATGATTCATCGCAAGACTTTTTATAGTTATTATGAAAATAAAGATATTTTATACGATGAAATGGTATCTGCTTTTTTTGATAAGCTTTGTATGACCTTGATGTACCGAAAAGAAGCACCTACCCATGAATTAGATGAGGCACAACTTACATCTGATGTCCATGCTTTCTTAAGCTTACTTGAAGACGATAAAGAAGACCTGCTGTACCTTCTTCATCCTACCTTACATCATCTGTGGTTCCCACTGCTTGAAAGCACTATTGTACTCAAAAAAAATGAGCTTTATATTCGTAGTTCTCAGCAATCATCGGAAAAGGATATTCCTACGAAACTTTATACGGATACGATTTCATCACTTTTTGTGATCTGGATTTATTGGTGGCTGAGTAATGAAGACTATACTTTAGACCAAGGCACCTACCACCTATGTCGTATGATGACCAAGACCATGCCTAATATTTTCCGCTATACAAAGCCCCCTCTTCTCCCCTAGTCTATCACACTCTTTTACCTAAAAAAAGGCAGTACAGTCTGAAACTGTACCGCCTTTTCATCATTTATAACCACATTTCTTTTGCTTCTTTACTTAACGCACATTCTTTCGCTTTGATACGAAGTGATGGCTCTGTATCTGCTGATTCTGCAAGTACAGGTATGTGATTGATTAGATCTTTTCCATATTTCTTTTCAAGTGCTTCTAAGTCACCGAAGTCTAATGCACGCATGGTACATGCATCGACACAAGCTGGGTTACCACCTGCTTTGCGAATCGCATAACAACTATCACATTTAGCTGCTACACCCTTCTCTTTATTGTATTGCATATGCTCGTATGGGCATGACTCTACACATCTTAGACACCCTACACAAAGCTTTTTGTCATGAAGAATGATGCCATCTTTATCTTTATAGATTGCACCTACCGGACAAGCTTCATAGCATGCTGCTTTTTCACAGTGATTACAGCTTTTTGATACGTGGAAGCACTTGGCTTCTGGATAAGTGCCTACACAGTAACTTGCATTTTTACGAATCACTGGTCCTACACCTAATCTATTTTTATCTTTACACTGCACTTGGCAAGCACGGCAACCAATACATTTTGTTGCATCAAAATAAAATCCTAGTTTTGCCATTATACCTTATCTCCTTTTAATCTTCAAAAATTACTTGTGGCTTTAAGTGGTCTGGTGTTAATGCTTCGCCATCATACTTCTCAAAGTTACAGTTGAAGTTGTTGTATCCTGAGATACCCATTCCTGAAACAACTGGACCAACAAGAATATTATCTGCACCACCACGGTCAATACCTGTCTTCTCATCCATATCTACCCATGAACCATGAGGAATCCCTACCATACCTGGCATTAAGATTTCAAGTAATGTTGCTTGACGAAGGACTTTTCCATATGGTGTGTACACAAGTACTGTATCACCATTTTGGATGCCTTTTTGCGTAGCATCTTCTGTATTTAAGAATACAGGGTTTTGCCATGTTTCACGAAGCCATGGACAGTTGTCGAATACAGAGTGTGAACGACGTAAGTAGTGAGGATTGAAGAGAAGGAATGGATAGTCACCTTTCTCACCGTCTACATTGCCATCTTTGAAGGTTGTTTCATAACCTACTTTTGGCACCACATAGTGTGGGTATGGCTTGTAGTCTACTTGATCAAAGCCAAGTCCATTAAGCTCATCTGCTTTCTTCTGGCTATAAATCTCAAACTTACCACTTACTGATGGTAATGGGTTTTCTTCTGGATTTGTGATGAATGATTCCCATCCAATACATGTATAAGCATCGCCTATTTCACGCTTAATTTGGTGTCCACCATTTGCAAAGAGTTCTTCAATAGTGATCAGACCTTTTTGTGGTGTCCCTTCACATTCCCAGTTAGCAATATCTTTATCTGTAATGGTTACAAGTGTTTGCTTTTCACCTTTTGTATCCATATACCAGCAGCCTGCAATTTTGTTGAAGAACTGTTGCTTCTCACTGATTGGGTACATTTCATCTGGATTTAAGCCAAGTGCTTTTGCAATCCCTTTATCAATTTCTTGATCTGTTTTTGCTTCATATAAAGGCTCTGTTACTTGTTGGTAACATACAACCATTTCTCTATTAGCACCTGAGAAACCACCTACTGTTTCCCACTCTGTCGTTACTGGAAGGATGATATCTGAGTATTTCGCTTGTGTTGTTAAGAATTGTGCTTTACTTACAACGAAGTCTACTTTTCTATGGGCTTTGATACCATCTGTCATATTCACACCTGTTTGAAGGTAAGCACTTGCATCATGGTAAATACAACGGATATCGATTTCGCGATCTTCCCCTTCTTTTAAGCCACCGAACCAACAGTCACCTACATAACGGTATTTACCTGTTAAGACTGCTGTCCATACTTGAGGTGCTGCAATGGCATCATCTACGTCATTGGCAACACTTGGTATACCTGCGCCACCACTTCCTACAAGTTGTGGACCACTGTTTCCTGCATTTCTTGCATAGCTTGAACCTACTGCATGGCCTGATTTACCTGCATGGCCACCCATTAAACCTACTGTATGGAGAAGCTGTGGTAAGTTTTCAGCACCATTATTTCTAGCTGCACCGAAAGTATATAGAAGCATGACTTTCTTTTCTTTGCGAAGCTCTCTTGCATACCAAGTGATATCTTCTACTGGTGTACCACAGATTTTTGTTGCCCACTCAGGTGTTTTTGCGACACCATCGTATTTTCCAAGCACATAATCCATGAAGTTTTCATCAAGTCTAGCGTCACTTGGCATCGATTCTTTATCGAAACCTACGCAGTATTTATGTAAGAAGTCCCAATCAATGATGTTTTCACCTGCTTGGTCTAAACGAATCATTTCATGTGCTACCGCTAAAAGGAAAGCTGTATCTGTTCCTGTACGTACGCGAAGCCATTTGGCATCATAAAGTTGTGCTGACGCGTTGTAATCTGGTCCGATTACAACGAACTTTGTACCACCCTCATAAGCTTTGTGGAATAAGAAGGCTGGGTTACCTGCTGATGACCATGCTGGGTTTGAGCCATGAAGAACAATAGTCTCTGCGTTAAGCATATCAAAACGGTCATTGGCTGTACCTTGTCCATAAGCTGGAAGGCCTAAGTGATGCATCCCTAGTAAGTAAGAACCGTATGAAGATGTATCCCAGTTCCATGTATGCCCACCATATAAGTTAAGGACTTTTGCACTATTTTTAGAACCCCAACCTGTCTCTAGGAATGCACGGTTACCATAGTTTTCTTTGATGTGCTTGAATTCTTGTGCCACAAGCTCGAAAGCTTCTTCCCAAGTGATGATTTCCCACTCATCTTGACCACGAAGCTCTTTGTTCCCCCCTGTTAGTGGTTCCCAGTTTTTACGCTTCATTGGATGTTTGATACGGTCTGCACCGAAGCATTGTTGCTGCTGTGCATGGCCACGTACACATGATCTTTGTTGTGGATACTCATAAGAGTCCTCATGTGAATCATCTGTTTTTTGGCGTACAACCGCACCTTCTTTAACCATTACTTTATTGATACAACGTCCACCACAGTTATGCCAGCAAGCTGCTGTTACCCAACTGCCACCCTCCTCTGGATTTTCAATTGGTGTATGATCTTTTTCTTCTGTTTCTTCTACTTTGTTGTCGCTGCACCCTGTTAAAGTTAAAGCAGAAACTGCTGCTGTTGCCACAACACTCCCTTTTATAAAGTCACGACGACTTATGGCTTTATGCATTAAGTTATTAAGTAATTTTGACATATTTAAGCACTCCTTTCTAGAACGTTTATATTTTAACATACTTTTTCGGTGGACTGCTATCCTTCTCGCACCCCACCATGGTACTTTATGTTACTTAGGTAACACTTTCGAGTCATTTGTTACTTTTCAGACGAATAATTCGCTTTCTAAAAGCTCTTTATCTGCCATAATGAGCTGTAAAAGTACCTTCGCATACATCGGATAGATGGTCGCATCTTCGATTTCCTCTAACTTAGAGGCATACTGCGGTAGCCATAAAAGCATATGCTGCTTCATGAATTGTCTTTGACCTTCTAAAGTTTTTGCCATAAGTACGTCATCACCTTTTTCGAAGGCTTCTTTTGCACGCGTACTCATCTTTGCCATAAAATGAAGTTCAATAGCTAGATGGTCATCTGCTACTTTTTGAAAAGCTTGGGTTCTAAAACCGTATTGTTCGTACATACGTCTTACTTCTAAGGTGCTTTCTTGGAAAAGCATCTTTTCATTGCCAAGGTATGTTGAAGCCCATGGGTATGCCTTTAATTTTCCTGGCCCCACCAAAAGCTTTGTGTACTCTGACTTCATTTCCTCTAAGCTCTTGTCTACTTGCCATTCACTCATCTGCTGGAAGAGGTCACCTTCCCCACTGCTAAGAATCGACCACGCAAAAGCCGTATGCTCACTATTCACAAGTTCCATTAATTCAGCATTCGGTACCCCGCCAAAAAGTGCATGTGTAAGCTCATAAAGATACACACGGTTTGTTAAAATAATCTCTATCAGTTCTCTTTTCTTTTCCATCTCGCTGCCGCCTTTATCTTTTATAGTTGTCCTTTTGCCAAAGCACTTAAAGTTGTTGGTACCACTTTTAATTCTCTTGCATAAGGTTTATTGTTTCGTACTTCCATAATGTAGTAGCTAATCCCTATTGCCAGCGCTTCTCCACTTAAATAAGAAAGCGCATCTGGATGACACTGTACATACCCATACTGGGTATTTGCTTCATAGTAAACCTCTGGATGCTTTGCAAAGAGTTCTCTTGCTTTTACGCCGTCGTCACCAAAGATCTTAATAGTTTTAAAATAATAGTCTTTTTCAGAGAAGTAAAACGTACGCTCATCACAAGGAATACATGTATTTTGCTGATACACTTGTCCAAAATGTTTGTTGTCGATGGAACAGTAATGAACGCCTATACTTAGTTTTTGAGTTGCTGCAAAATCCAAAAGTTTTAAGCAAAGTAATTCACTTTCTGCAATAGGCAGTCCACCTGCATACCAAAAATCATAAAGTGTCCCATAAGGTGGGTATTTAACCGTATGTCCCTTCGCTTTGAAGGCTACTTCATTAGTGTATGGATAGCAGAACTCAAGTAAGTTAATCCCATAAATCCCCATCTCATCTAATTTAAGAAGGAGCTCCTGCATTTCCACTTCCGTTCCAGGAATCACCGGCATTTCCACCATAATATCTGGGATATACCTTTTAGCTAATGCCATTTTCTCTAAGACTACTTGGATTTTTTCTGCTGTGTCTTCTAGCTTAATACTAAAGCGAATCTCCTGAAGTCCTAGTTGCTGGAGCTTTTCGAGTAAACTTACCTCTAATAAATCCCCAGATGTGTATAGTCGTGTATGTGCATCCTTAAAATGCTGCTGCACGTAAGCGAAGAAAGCAATGACCTCTTCTTTGTGTAGTAACGGTTCGCCACCGGTTAATGCAATATGGGTAAGTTTTTGTCCTGAGGCTACAATACGTGTAAGCTCGCCATACCAATCTTTCTTCTCTAGGGTATGACATGTATACTCTTGTTGATTTGGATTAAAACAATAATAACATTTGCGGTGACACTTCAGTGAAATATACGATGTCATACTTCCTACACCTGTTTTACATGCCTTACACGCTGAAGAAATATGGTTATAGTAAAGACTTGCGCCTTCATTTTGCACTTTCACGCCTTTTGCTTGAACTGCATCCCACGTCTCTTGTGTTTCTTTTTCTATAGACTTATGAAAAGGTAGGTAATGAGTGCCTACCTGCTCACAAAAGTTTGCATAGACATCCTCATAAATAGCTACATAATCTTTTAATGCTTGATCCCTCATTGATTGTCTTCCTCCTTATCTACAAGCTGCACATCTATGAGGTTTTCCGTGACGAATAGGTCGTCCACACACCTCACATCTTCTCAGCTTGAGTTTAGCGATGGTTACAGGGGTTAGGTCGGGTACCATCACCTCTGCCCTTCCTTTGATGCCTTCATCATAACATACTTGTTCGCAAAGACCACACTGATTGCACTTCCATAAATGCAGCTTCACATACCGCATCTCATCTTGGTCCACCATCTCAAGTGCCTGCTGTGGGCATACCTTGATACACGTCGTACACCCCCAGCATTTATCTGTATAATGAGGGATTGTCCACTTAAAGTCTCCTTTTTGGCGTTTCATCTGCTCATGGAGCATCACGCGGTATAAAAGACCTTCACTACCTACTTCTTCTTGTAAAAAATCCGGTACAAGCTTTGCTACTGATCGCTTCGAACTTCTAAAAAATAAATGCATCATTTCTCTTCTGGAGTACATAGGTGCCTGTGCCCCATTTTCTTCTGTGGTAAATACCAGGCGTTTTTCGATTATTTCGCTTCCTATTGTCTCACTTACAAGATGCAATTGGGATTTCAAAATGTCGATACACTGGGATTGCTCACAAGTCTGACACTTCCCAATAGCTAGCATAACCTTACTTTGTAAAAGCATATATGCCAAGTACTCCCATGGTAATGCTGCGAGACATTGTACTTTCAGGGTATAGGCCCCTTCACTTTTTTCACAGCCTATCCAAACAGATGATGTCTCTTTCTCAAGGATGCGCTCGTACTGCTCCAGTGTTTTCACCGAAGACGCTAGGGCTCTCGATGGACATGCCGTTACACATTGATTACAATTGATGCACTTCTGCCACTCCCCCACCTCTCCTGGTCGTGTATAGACACTCTGAGGGCATATATGCTTACACTGTGTACACTTCACCTTACGCTGCCTAGCATTCATACACCGTGATGCATTCACCGTAGGATGCTCTTCCTCCATCATTTTGTCTACCACATATTGTGTCAAAAAGCTACTTACCATTTTACTACCTCTCGTCCCATTCTAAAGTTCAAAAAGGGACTGTACTTTCGTCTCCAGCCCCTTTCTTTTTTATGTAGACATCCTTTTTTGACGCCTTTTATCTAAAATTTTGCTTATACGAACACTCATCTCAAACAAAATAATCATCGGTATAGCAACCATTAATTGAGACACCACATCTGGTGGTGTGATAATGGCACATACTACAAAAATCCCAACAATCATAAACTTACGGCCTTTAACAAGCCACGCTGCGCGAAGCACACCTAGTTGGGTCAATAAAGCAATGACCACTGGCATTTCAAAAATAATGCCAAAGCTTAAAAGTGATGATACCACAAAACTTATATAATTGGTGATTGAGATAGTGGCTGCAATCTTTGCTGACATATTGATATTAATAAAGAAATGCAACATAAAGGGAAAGACGATCTTATAGGAAAAGAATACCCCTATACCAAAGCAAATCAATCCCCAAAAAAGTCCGCCAAGTATGGCTCTATTTTCTCGTTTACTAAGGCCTGGTTTTACAAAAGCCCAGATCTGATAAATAATGATAGGCGATGCTACCACAACCGCTGCAATAAACGCCACTTTAATATACTGAACAAAAAGTTCTGATGGCGCTAAATAAACAAGCTTGTACCCATACTTGGTAGCAATATCTACTAGGGTATTTACGATGAGATGGGAAAACTGAAAACACACAAAAAATAACACAAGTAGCGTTACCCCTATTTTAGTTAAACGACTACGTAGTTCGCCTAAGTGCTCCGTAATGCCCATAGCACTTTTTTTATTCGATAGTATCTTCATCATTTAATTGTTCACCTACACCATCTTTAAAACCTTTAAGGGTTTTCCCAAAAGTCTTTCCTAGCTTTGGAAGTTGCTTAGGTCCAAAGATCACTAATACAATAACAAGTACAATAATTAATTCTGTTCCTCCAATTTTTCCAAACATCTATACTGTCTCCTTTTCTAATGTGCTATGGTTTGTGTCTGATTTAAGAAGCTTTTCTGTGGTAGCTACGGTAGGCTTTCCTATCCCATCAATAGTTTGCTTCACTTCTTTGAGTGGGTCTTCTATATCTTTCACTACTTTTTTCAATGGCTCAGATACCTCTGACAATGGTTCTACTAAACTTTCGTTTATTTCTTTTGCAAAATTACCGGAATAATTCTTAAAATCTTTTACGGATTTTCCTAATTTTTTTGCATATACAGGAAGTTTATCCGGTCCAAGAACAATAAGTGCCACGATAAAAATAACGGTTAATTCTATAAATCCAATTTTCATAACCCAATTCCTTTCTTAGATGACTGATATTATCATAACAATCTTTTTCCAATTATGTCAACTCCTAGTCAATTTATACTATATTTTCCAACAAAAAAAGCTCATATCATTTTGACATGAACTTTTTAATGTTTTACATTGTTACTTACTGTTTCAATTGCATACATATCTGCTTTACATTGATCACATTGACAGATCTCTGAACGGTTAGCGAGTATCTCCTCAATGGTTTTTGAAACGACTTCTTCCATTAAATTAACAACTTTTTTCATTTACTCTATCCTTTTATATGAACTACTTCTCTTCCATTGTATGAAAAATATGTATTTTTGTCAATTTATGTAGCTTCATTTACAAAAAAATAGTAGCTTTCGCTACTATTTTCTAATCATACAATATTGCGTCATACCTTCCCAAGAGATTGTATGTACAACTTCAAACCCGAAATGTTCATATAAAGCGACATTATCAGGATTTTGTGTTTCTAAAGTGAGGGGTAATCCTTTTTCAGTTGCCTCATTGATAATATAACCAATGATTTGCTTAGCTTTACCCTTGCCACGTGCTTCTTCTTTTACCACAATTAAATCTAAATGAATGTATTGTCCTTCTACTTGGTCATAAATCCATTCTGAAGACATCACTTTAAGTGCTTTTAGGAATTTCTTAACTTCTTGCATTTTCATATACTTGAGCAAATCCATTGCCTTTAAAAATGCACATCCCATATCTTTAATAAAAGTCAAACGTTTTCCTGAGCGCTCTTCATAATAAATATAGGCTAATGCACCTAAGTCTTCTGATGTAGCAACGATATCACCATATTTTCCAAAAACATCAATGTAAATACAGAAAAAGATCTCTAATATCTGCAGTCGCGTCTGTGGATCAGGAAGCATTTGCACATAAAGGGGATCGTTATAAAAGCCTTCTGCAAATGTGGCAGCTATTCTTTTTTTTGTAATGTTATTTTGTTTAAGCTTAATTAAAATAGTTTCACCTTCTATATCAAATTTATTAAATACACAACCAAAACAGTTATTAAAGATACTTTTAGCAAACTTCCTCCATAATATGCTAAAAGTATAGCAATACCCGTTCCTACTATACCACTTAAAGTACTACCAGTGGAATGAATAATTGCTGGAAAAGTCATTGCAGCTAATACGCTATACGGCACATAGTATAAAAAAGATTGTACAAATGGCGATTCAATGGGTTGATTAATCAGTAATAATGGTATCACACGTGGTAAATAAGTAACCAGTGCCATTACTAGTATTCCTAATAATAAATAACTCATGTATAAGCCTCCTTGCTAATAGGCAAATAGTAAGCCCCCAATGTACTTCCTATCAATGTAGTCAAAATAATTTTCCACCCTGAAGTCATGGTACACAGAATCGGCACATAAGCAAACATCAAACTCACCATAATCGTTAGTAGCGTTACTTTACAAATAGCTATGCTTTTCTTCACCTCTGGCACAAGCAATGCGATAAACATGGCATATAAAGCAATGCCCATAGCATTTTGCAGCTCGGCGGAGAGCAACGTTGAAAGATAGGCCCCACTTAAAGTCCCCACACTCCAGCCTACATAAGGACCTACCATCATGCCTGCTAGCTCTTCAAAGCTCACTTTTTCCGACTGTAGCATAGCCAGTGCGAATGTCTCATCTGTAATTCCAAATGCAAGTAAAAGCTTTTTTCCTATTTTCATTTTTTCTATTTTTTGACTAATTGCTAAAGACATCAGCATATACCGAATGTTGATAACAAATGTCGTTATGGCAATTTCCGCGAGCATAGCTTGTTGTAAAAGTAATTGTGTCCCTGCAAATTGGCCTGCTGATGTAAAGTTCGTAAGCGAAATAAGCGTTGCCATCAAAGGATGAATGCCCCCCGCAGTTGCCATAATGCCAAAGGTAAATGATACTGGAAAATACCCTAGTGCAATGGGCATCGCTTTTTTCATTCCCCTTGTAAACAGATTGGTGCCTTGCATCTCAATCTCCCCCTATTTACTTTACGGCTTTAAAACCCTATGTATTTTACACAGATAGAGAGGGTATCTACATATGTAGATACCCTTCTTTTTATTGTTCTGTTGTTTCTTCTACTTTTTCTTCTTTTTTAGGTTTTGGAAGAAGTACTTTGCGAGAAAGGTTTGTACGTCCTTGCTTGTCGATTTCTACAATCTTAACGTCGATTTCATCACCAACATTAACGACGTCTTCTACTTTTTCTACACGCTCGTGTGCTAATTGAGAAATGTGTACAAGACCTTCTTTACCTGGTACTAACTCAACAAAAGCACCAAAGTTCATAAGGCGAACAACTTTCCCTTTAAATACTTGACCTACTTCAAGATCACGCGCAATGCCTTCGATAATTTCGATTGCACGACGTGTCTTTTCTTCATCTGTACCACAGATAAATACGCGACCATCGTCTTCAATATCAATTTTAACACCTGTTTCATCGATGATACGGTTAATCATCTTTCCTTTTGGTCCGATAACTTCACTAATCTTCTCTGGGTCAATAGTGATTTGAATAATACGTGGAGCGTATTGAGAAAGCTCTTCTTTTGGTGTAGCGATAGCTTTTGCCATAACTTCATCTAAGATGAACATTCTTGATTGACGTGTATCTTCAATAGCACCTTTAATGATTTCTGGTGTTAAACCTTGGATTTTCATATCCATTTGGATAGCTGTGATTCCTTTATGTGTACCCGCTACTTTAAAGTCCATATCGCCGAAGAAGTCTTCTAAGCCTTGGATATCTGTAAGAAGTACGAAATCTTCATCTGTCTCTCCAGTCACAAGACCTACTGAAATACCTGCAACTGCTGCCTTTACTGGTACACCTGCTGCCATAAGTGCAAGTGATGAACCACATACACTTGCTTGTGAAGTTGAGCCATTTGAGCTTAATACTTCTGATACAAGACGAATTGCATATGGGAATTCATTTTCTGTTGGTAATACTGGAAGAAGGGCACGCTCTGCTAATGCACCATGTCCGATTTCACGACGGCCTGCTGCACGTGGTGAACGTGCTTCACCTACTGAGTATGGAGGGAAGTTATAATGGTGCATGTAACGCTTAGAAACTTCTAATGCATCTAAACCATCAATAATTTGTGTATCTGCTAAAGGCCCTAGTGTTGCCACTGTAAGCACTTGTGTTTGTCCTCTTGTAAACATCCCTGAACCATGTACGCGTGGTAAAAGATCGATATCAGCTTCTAATTTTCTGATTTCATTAAGTGCACGACCATCTGGACGTTTATGGTCTTTAAGAATCATACGACGTACAGTTTTCTTTTCGAAATTATAGAAAGCTTCTCCAAGGTATGCTAAATGCTCTTCTTTACCTTCTTCTGTAAGTTTTGCCACAACTTCTTCTTTAAGAACTTTAAGTTGTGCTTCTCTTACTTGCTTATCATCTGTAAATACAGCAACTTCCATTCTTTCATCACCGATGATTTCTGTGATTTCTTTGAAGATGTGTGCTGGTACTTCAAATTTTGTGTAAGTTTTCTTTTCTTGACCACACTCTGCCTTAATACCGTTAATGAAGTTTACGATTTCTTGGTTTGCTTCATGTGCTTTAAAAATAGCTTCTAACATCACGTCTTCTGCTACTTCATTTGCACCAGCTTCAATCATCATCACTTTTTTGCTTGTTGAAGATACAGTAAGTGCCATTTGGCTTACTTCTCTTTGTGCTGATGTTGGGTTAATCACAAGTTCACCATCTACTAAGCCAACTTGTACTGAACCTACTGGTCCATAGAATGGGATATCTGAGATATCTACTACTAAAGATGCCGCAATCATTGCTGTTACTTCTGGACTGCAATCTTGATCTACTGACATAACAGTTGTTGTAAGTACAACGTCATTACGATAATCTTTAGGGAAAAGTGGACGCATTGGACGGTCAATAACACGTGATGTTAATACAGCACGCTCTGAAGGACGCCCCTCTCTCTTAATAAATCCACCTGGAATTTTACCAACTGCATAGAATTTTTCTTCATAGTTTACACTAAGTGGGAAGAAGTCGATGCCCTCTTTTGGTTCTTCACTTGCTACAACTGTAGCTAAAATTACTGTTTCACCATAGCTTACTAATGCACTTCCATTAGCAAGTCCTGCCATTTTACCGATTTCAACTTTAAGTGGTCTACCCGCTAAAGTCATTGAATATGTTTTTACCATTTCTTTTCCCCTTTCATTTGTGAGCAATTTTTTAGAAGAGAAACGTCACTTGCGCAATCTTAAAACCCTTCATCTAGACAGATAAAAAACTTTAACATTGCACAATTAAGCTGTTTTCTCTTCATTGAATTTTAGATTTACAAAAAAGGGCGGATAACCTCCACCCTTTCTATAAAATCATTATTATTTTCTGATTCCTAAATCTTTGATGATTGCACGGTATCTTGCGATATCTGTTCTGATTAGGTAATCTAAAAGACCTCTTCTTTTACCGATCATGAAGAATAATCCACGACGTGAATGGTGGTCTTTTTTGTGTGTACGTAAGTGATCTGTTAAGTGGTTGATTCTTTCTGTAAGAAGTGCGATTTGTACTTCTGGAGAACCAGTATCGTTAGCAGTTCTTCCGTATTTTTCGATGATTTGTTGTTTGAATTCTTTAGTCATTTTAAAATGCCTCCTTTAATTTTTTAATTAAACCTGATACTAAGAAAGGGTCGGAGTGTCCCATGTCTGAGTAACGGTCATTAAATACTTAGACAGTATATCATATCCATCTATCCTTGTAAACTTATTTCAGTTTATCTCTAAGGAAAAATCTCGCTTTTTCCTTATCTTTCGTGATTTGGGCTGATAATTCATCAATAGATGCGAATTTCTTCTCTGGGCGAATCGCTTCGTAGAACATCACTTCTACTTCTTCACCATATAAGTCACCTTCAAAGTCGAAAAGATGAGTCTCAATCATCTTTACTTTTCCGCCTACTGTTGGATTATAGCCTATATTAGTAATACCCATAAAAAGCTGATTATATACCTTTACCATCGTTGCATACACACCATTTGGTGGATGCACACGGTCTGGATCTGCGATTAGGTTAATGGTTGGGAAACCAATGGTTCTCCCTAATTTTTTACCATGAATAACTGAGCCTACTACACTATAAGGATGGCCTAGCCACTCCGCAGCTTGCTCCATATCACCTTTTCTAATAGCTTTTCTAATTTCAGTACTTGAAATGACCTTGCCTTTATCTTCAACCGTATCCACCACACAAATCGTTACATTGTGAAGCGCACCCATTTCTTTTAAGAACTGAATATCGCCCTCTTTATCTTTTCCAAAATAATAATTGCTACCTACAACAATTGTGTCGGCCTTTAATTGCTCGCATAAGATTGTTTCGAAAAAGATTTTGGGACTAATACTTGCGAAATCTTTGGTAAATGGATACTCAATGAAAACATCCATATCCATTGCCTTCATTTTGTTTTTTCGATCTTTACGTGACATGACCAGTGGTTTAGGTGATATGCCTAATACCATTGTCGGATGTGGAAAAAAAGATAATGCAACCGCAAGCATCTTTTTTTCCTGAGCTATCTGAAGTGTCATTTCCAAAAGTTTTTGGTGTCCTCTATGTACGCCATCAAAATTCCCTAGCGCTATTATACTACTGCTTTCTAGGGCTACCTCGGCGTCACCACATAGATATTGCATCATCTTGCCTCCCTCCATCTCACTTTGTTATAAAGAGTTTATCAACTTTAAGTCTTTCTCTATCATACTCGACATCATAAATCCCTAAAAAGCCATCTGTTTCATGATGTACTTGTACTTTTGTCATCTTTTCCTCTAACCCTTGAATCGCTTCGAAAGGAAGTGGATTGCCATTATAAGTGACTTTATCAAAAGCCTTAGCTACAATAACCTTTGGGTATTTTTCAAAGATACCTTCTATCGGCCATAAGCATTGTGAGATATCTTCTTTAGTCGCTTCTAATTGTTGCAGTGTAAGACTATCTTCAATTAAAAAATTACCGACACGTGTACGCTTTAATTCACCCATATGGGCACCACATCCTAATGTTTTACCTATATCTGTACATAAGGTACGTATATAAGTACCTTTTGAGCATTGGACGCGTATCTTAAATCGGGTTTCATCTAGCCACTCTAACAAATCACAGCTATAGATCGTAACCTCACGTGATGGTCTATCAATGACAATGCCTTTTCTTGCAAGTTCATATAACCTTACACCATTTACCTTAATAGCTGAATACATTGGTGGCGTCTGAATATAAGGTCCTATAAAACTTCGGATGACTTCCGCTACTTGTTCTTTCGTCACATTGACAGGATACGTTTCTAGAAGCTCACCTGTGGCATCTTCAGTGGTTGTATAAGCCCCTAAAATAACCTCTGCTTCATAGCACTTATCTGCATCTGTTAGGAAAGGCACAACTTTTGTAGCCTTTCCTATACAAATAGGAAGAACGCCTACTGCATCTGGATCTAAAGTGCCTGTATGGCCAATCTTACGTTCACGTAAAATCCCTCTTGCCTTTGCGACTACATCATGAGAAGTAAATCCTTTTTCTTTATAAATATTAATTATACCATGTATCATCTTATCAACCTCTAGTCTTGTACCATTTCAGTCAATGCATTTTCTATTTTTTGTATTGCTTGCTCAAGTGGCATTTTAAGTGTAGCACCTGAGGCACGTTCATGCCCACCTCCACCAAATTGCTGGCAAAATGCTGCCACGTTATAAGGTGGATTACTTCTTGTGCTAAGTTTAAAGCCGTCTCCCGTTGCTAACGGATATAAAAACCCAATCATTTCGATACCTTGAATGGTCTTTAAAAAGCTTACAATACTATCTATATCTTCTTTAGTAGCACCTACTTCACTCATATCAGTCTCAGTAATATAGGTCATAAAAATGCCCTCTCGAATCTGCTTCAAGTGGTTTGTAGCTCTTCCTTGTAAGGCAATGGTTGCCAAACTTTTCTCATGAATAAGCTGATGATAAAGACTACTAAAATTAAAGTCCTTCTCTATAAGCTTTGCAGCGATTTGTAACGTGCGTGGGCTTGTACAAGAATGCATAAAGCCACCTGTATCTGTGAGTATCCCTGTATAAAGTGCGCTGGCTAATTCTTTTGTAAGCGCCATATCGGAAGCTTCAATCAAGTCATAGACAAGTTCTGACGTGGAAGATGCTTCTGGCTTCACATAGTTATACTGTGCATATGCTGTATTTGTTATATGATGATCAATACTTAAGGTCTTATGCGCCTTTGTAAAGTATGCTTCATAACCTACAACTCTACTCATATCACCACAATCTAACACAAGCATGGTATCTATTGGTTCGCTCACTTCTGTAGCTGTGTGCACATGCTTGGTTAAATACTCAAATCTAGGCACTGCTTCCTCTAGCAATATTGTGTAAGGAATTTGCAAATTTTCACAAAAATGCCCCATACCAACCATTGCCCCGATAGCATCGCCATCGGGGTTAGTATGTGCACTTATTAATACATGTGTTGCCTTTTTAATTCTATCTATTAGTTCACCTAAGTGCATTATTTATCACTATCTTTCATTACAGAATCAATAACTTTCGCCATCTTCATACCGTA
>JBOGBZ010000169.1:0-1516 GCA_051656485.1 Cellulosilyticaceae bacterium | reverse complement strand
ATGTCTTTTATCCACACACGCCATGATGTGATGCAGTACTTATCCGCAGAATCTCTCGAAAACACTGCACACTTTGTGCGTACTTTTACAGACCGTGTAGCCAATGCACCAGTCTTCCCTGTAGAGCAAAAAATGCCTGAGAATATGGTGGAAGCAGTGGACAAATATTTAAAGAAAAAGCCATGTACTAAAAAATAATATGGTATACTAGTGCTACTAGCCCCTACAGATTGGAGACATAGTATGCAACTAACCTTAGAAAATCAAACTTTTGTTTTTAATGTAGAATATTCAAAGCGTAAGAAATTCTACTTACACATAAGCCCTGAAGGGCATATCACCGTAAAGGCACCTTCTAAAAGCACTGAGGAAGAAGTCCTCGATTTTGTCACTTCTCAGAGGAAGACTTTATTAGAAGATGAAAAGCAACGTAATAGCCGCAAAACCATTCATCGTGATAAATCCTATGATGAAGAAGCACACTTTCTTTATCTCGGAAAGGCTTGTACCTTAAATCAACTTCTACCAGAAGTTCCTGAGGGTGAAGATGCCATTCAGGAAGCTCTAAAAAAATTCTACACAGCTCAGACAAAAGTTTATATCAAACAAAATCTTAAACGTATGGAAAAACTCATGGGCGTCAAAGCCAAAAGTACGACGATTGTAGACTCACCTCGTACTTGGGGAACGTGTAACAATCACAAGGAATTGACTTTTAACTACCGACTGTCTATGGCACCACCTTCAGTCATCGATTACGTCATCATTCATGAGCTTTGCCACTTACTTCACTTGAACCACGACCGCTCTTTCTGGCGTAAAGTAGGTATGTACGATACGGATTATAAAAAACATGAGGCCTACCTTGCCCGCGTAGGTGGAGTTATGACTATTTAGTCATAGCTCCTTTTTTTAATGGTATGCTTTATTATTTTTAGCTGTATCGCTTGATAATGTTTGAATTTTAGTGTTATTATATATTTATCTAAATATTTTATCTTTAGGAGGTATTTAATGGGTAGTTCTTCAAAAAAACAACCATCTGATAGTAGCTTGTCAAATAGTAATAGTTTAAAATACTTTCTCTTTGGCTTAGTTTTAACTGCATTAGGTGTGTATATGATTTTTCAAACAACATCTGTCACTGCTAGCTGGTATACATAGCATATGGGGTCTTTTTCTGTGCCTAGTGGTCTTGTGACGGTTCCACTTCTCGTAGGTATAGGTATCTTGTTTTATAATTCTGATTCCTTCCTCGGAAAGTTCGTCGTTTTCTTAGGTGTTGCTATCATTTTACTTACCATCATCATGAGTGTGAGGATTGTTTTTAGAAGTACTAGTCTCTATAACTATATCCTTATGTTCGGTTCTGTCTTAGCTGGTCTAGGCCTTATGACCAAAGGATTATTTCCCCCTAAAAAGAAAAATTAAATGATAATCAAAGGAGTGTATGAAGTATGTCTATTTTTGGAAGAATCGGAGATTTATTTAAAGCAAATGTAAATGATATGTTAGA
>JBOGBZ010000168.1:0-16051 GCA_051656485.1 Cellulosilyticaceae bacterium | reverse complement strand
CAAATGGGAATATCACTTACAACAAGTGTATACAATGTATGAGATGCTACAATTACTGCCCACATACAGCGATACGCGTCTTTGGCTTCGAGCATAATGAGAAGCGTGGACCAGCTTATAAAGGACCAGTAAGGCATTTCAATCCAGAAGTATTGAAGAAGTAAGGTGATTAATATTTAAAAAAATACATATACTAAAGGCAGTTTTTACAGAAAGGAGCCTTAGGTATGTATGCAAATCTAGAATTCTTAAACTATATTTATCAAAATGCAGAGATGGGAATCGTAGCCTTAGAAGACCTCATAAAAGAATGTGAAGACGGTCAGTTCAAGAAGTTACTTGAGACACAGAAAGCTTACTACAAAGATGTGTATGAAGAAGCCAGCTTTCTAATAGGGGAAGTTCATGAGATTCCAAAGGATATCCCAAAGATGCAAGAAATCAGCAGTAGCATGATGATTAAAGCAAAGACTATGAAGGATAAGAGTCCTTCTCATATGGCAGAAATGCTTGTACAAGGAAGTACGATGGGCATTATCCAGCTACATCGTAATCTGAATAAGTACACAGAAAATGAAGTGGATAAGCGAACCATAGACCTTGCCACCAAACTTCTGACAAACGAAGAAAAGCATATAGAAACATTGAAAAAATACCTTTAAGAGAAATATTCTCTTGAAGGTATTTTTTTTGATAACTTATTGACAATTTTAAAAAAGATACTATAATAAAGTCATACATAATTAGAAAGTTATCTAAATGTCTAAATCGATTATTTTGATACAAGGAGGCAGTTATATGAGATTACATACAAAATTAATAGCAACATTATTACTAGCAGCAACTATGAGCGTGCAGGTGTTTGCAGCACCATTACAGATGACCTATGAAGGTAAGACTGTGGGGATAGAACTTGAGACAAAAGCGATGGAAGGTAAGACTTACATACCACTTCGTAGCCTTTGTGACACGATGAAATTACCATTAGGATGGAATCCAAAGACAAAAGAAGCAACGGTAAAAGTAAAGGATAAGACAATCCCAGTAGCTACCGATAAGCTGACTAAAACAAAAGAGGGCTTTATCGAAAAGGATAGAACCTTTGTATCTGTACAATGGGTAGAAAAGTCCTTAGGTATAAAACTACAAGGAAGCAGTGCTACAAAAGAAGAGAAGGCTGTGCAAGTGGCACAGTACCTAGTAGATGGCAAGTACCAAGAGGTTGTGGGGATGATGGATAGTGTGACCAAGACACTTATAGATGAAAACATCCTTAAGCAGTCATGGGAACAAGTAGGCCAAAGCTTAGGCAAAGTCAAGTCTTGTACCTTTGATAAAGGTGTAGAGGCCAATGGGTTTTATCAAGCAGATGTCAAAGTCATCCGTGAGAAAGCACATATGAAAGTAACGACTGTCTTTAATAGTGCAGGAGAATTAAGTGGTCTTAATATGAGTTTCTATGCAAAAGAAGTAGCAAGACCAGAAGGTGTCGTAGAGAAAGATATGGTAGTACAGACAGGGAAATATAAACTGCCAGCTACGTTGACTTTACCAAAAGGCGAAGGCGACTTCCCAGTAGTCGTACTTGTACATGGTTCAGGTCCAAATGATAGAGATGAGACTGTAGGGGGAGTCAAACCTTTCAGAGACATTGCTTATGGTTTAGCAGAGCAAGGCATCGCGACGTTACGTTATGATAAGCGTACTTACGTACATATGCAAGAAATGATGATGAATCCATCTCTTTTTGATTATGAAGAAGAAGTCATTGAGGATGCACTTTCAGCAGTAGAACTTATGAAGAATACACCACAGATCAATAAAGATCAAATCTTCGTACTAGGCCATAGTCTTGGTGCGATGTCTATACCGATGATTAGTAGTAAAGACACAGGGGTAGCAGGGTATGTGATGGTAGCAGGTCCAGCTAGAAACTTAGTAGATGTGGTTCTTGAGCAAGTGGACTACTTAGCTACCGTACAAGGGATGCCTCAAGCACAGAAAGAAATGTATGTGCAGATGGTGACACAGCAAGCAGAGGCAGTACGTGCACTGACACCAACTAGCACAGTAGCTGAGATGAATTTTATGGGGATTAATAATAAGGTATGGGGCGACTTGAATGTGTATGATCAAGTGGCTGTAGCTAAGACCATGACTGAGCCACTACTTGTGATACAGGGTGGCAGAGATTATCAAGTAACGATGGAAGACTTTAAATTATGGGAGCAAAACTTAAGTGGTATGGCGAATGTGACACTTAAGGACTATGCAGACCTTAACCATATACTTATAACAGGAGAAGGAAAAAGCGTACCAGATGAGTATTATATGCCAGCAGAAGTAAGTGGAGAAGTTATCAAAGACTTAGCAAGTTTCATAAATAAAAAATAGTATAAATTAAGTGTCTATTATACCTCTAGGAGGTAAAAATAGGCGCTTTTCTTTTTAAACAAAGCTAAAGACTTTTAATTTGAAATAATATAAAATAACAATATATTGTAAAAAATAAAACATTAAAATACATTATATTCTAAAAATAAAAGCATATATAAAAGGAGGGCATAATGAGTAATACACGCTACAACTTCACCCCGCAGCAATCAGAAAAAAGCGAGATTAGACTCTTGTATGTAAGTCAGGCTACTTTTGGTAAGGACTGGAATAGCTTTCCACATACCCATTATTTTATGGAGATGTTTTATATAGTAGGCGGAAAAGGGTATTTCGCTATCGAAGAGGAAAAATATAAAGTCAAAAAAGGCACAATTATCTTGATTAATCCACATGTGCACCATACAGAAATCTCAGATGAACAAGAACCATTAGAATACATTGCCATAGGCGCAGAAGGTATTAGCTTCACCTTTGAGTCTGACAGTGGGAATCAAAACCACGGTATTTACTATGCCAATAGCAAACAGGAAAATATTTATTTCTGTTTCAATAGGCTAGTTCATGAGATGGAGCAAAAAGAAGAATATTTCGATGGCGTATGTGAACACTTATTAGAAATCTTAGTATTTTATTTGATGCGATGTTCAAAAAATCTAATGCGTACACCTGTGTATGAAAATGAAACACCTCAGTGCAACAAGGTGAAGCAGTATATTGAAAACAACTATTTGAATCCCATCACACTAGAAGAGTTAGCAGAGGTAGCATATATCAATAAATATTATCTTGTACATAGTTTTACCAAGGCATATGGTATATCACCTATTCATTATCTAATCGAAAAAAAATTGCAGGTATGCAAAGAACTACTGGCCACTACTAATCATAGTGTGCTACAAATATCTGAGATGACAGGTTTTTCATCTCAAAGCTATTTTGCGCAGGTATTTAAGAAAGCCTGTGGGATAACACCTGTAGGTTATAGAAAAAAATATAGTGAAATGCGTCAAAGTAGACAATAATTACATAGCTTGCACGAATTTAATCGTGCAAATTTTATATTTTTTATAATTATAGCAATTATTATAAAAAATATAGCAATATTAAAGGTAGAAAAGGGTGAAGAAGTATCATAAAATCAGTATATAAGGAATTTATTTGTAGAAGGTAAACAATGAGATGTTTAGAAGGGGGAAAAATAATGAAAAAATTTAACAAAATGATGACGTTGGCATTGGCAGTAGTAGTAGGTAGTACAGGGTTTGTAGGATGTGGGCAACAAGAAGTGCCTAAAGACACCACCAATCCAACCACATCAAATGATACTAAAAAAGAAGACACAAAAACGGATTCAAAAGATAAACAAACCCTCAAAGTCGCAGCTATTGAGACAGCTTATGGCAGAACTATGTGGGAAGAGGTAGCAGCAGCTTTTGAAAAGGTTAATAGCAATGTAGAAGTTGAACTAGTGATGGATAAAAGTCTAGAGGATGTCATCGGACCAGCTATGAAGGCAGGAGACTTCCCAGATGTTATCCATTTAGCGACAGGTAGACCAGCAGGCCTTACAGAGACATTTGTTAAAGAAGAAAATATGATTGATATGACAGATATGCTCAGCATGACGATTCCAGGAGAGAGCGGTACAGTTGCAGAGAAGTTAGCAGGGGGCTTCGCGGATAACTCGATCACCAACCCTTACAATGATGGCAAAACATATCTTGCACCGATGTTCTACGGTCCATGTGGCTTGTTCTACAATGCAGGCTTATTTGCCGAGAAAGGTTGGGAAGTACCAACTACTTGGGATGAGATGTGGGCACTTGGAGACAAAGCAAAAGCTGAGGATATTGCACTCTTTACTTACCCAACAACAGGCTATTTTGATGCATTCTTCTATGCATTACTCAATGAAGTAGGTGGCCCAGAGTTCTTCGGCCGTGCGATGAACTATGAAGAAGGTATCTGGCAAACACCTGAGGCTACACAAGCATTTGAGATTGTGACAAAGCTTGCATCTTACACACATCCAACAACACCAGCTAATGCAAATAATGACAACTTCCAGAAGAATCAACAGCTTATTTTAGATAACAAAGCACTTTTCATGCCAAATGGTAACTGGGTAATTGGTGAAATGAAAGATGCGCCAAGAGCAGAAGGCTTTGAATGGGGCTTTACAGCACTTCCAGCAATTACATCAGGTGGCGATCGCTACTCATATACATTCTTCGAGCAAGCTTGGATTCCAGGTGGTGCAGAAAATGCTGACCTTGCAAAAGAATTTATTGCATTCCTTTACTCAGACGAAGCAGCAGCAATCTTTGCAAAAGTAGGAGCAATCCAACCTATCAATGGTATTTCAGATACTTTAGAAGGGGATATGAAAGTTTACTACAGCATCTATGACAACGGTGCAAAAGCAGCTATGGGATCATTTGCAGCTACAGAGCCAGTTGAAGGTGTGAATATTGCAGACGACTTATTTGGTACAGTGAACTCAATCGTTACAGGAGATAAAACACAAGAACAGTGGGTAAATCAAGTTGTTAAATCAAGTGATGCACTTAGAGGAGCGCTTAAATAGATCGATTGATGAACATTCTATAGACGGTAAGCGTATAGGCTTATCGTCTTTTTTAAAGAGATAGAAGAAGGAGTTGAAAAAATGAAGGATAAAAAAAATAAAGACAGAAGCCGTCCATGGTTCATCTTTGCGTGCCTCAGTCCAGCAGTCATCTTATTTACCTTATTTATGATTATACCGACCATCAATGTATTCCGCATGTCTATGTACAAGTGGGGTGGCTACTCACCCAAGAAAACATTTGTAGGGTTTGATAACTTTGTGAAGCTTTTCCAAAGTGATAAGTTCTATCAAGCTTTCCAAAATACAGTGCTACTTATTGTGGTGGTAACACTTGTAACTATCGTTATGGCACTGGGGTTTGCAGCAATTTTAACAAGAGAGAAACTTAAGGGACAAAACTTCTTTAGAATTGTATTCTACATACCAAACATTTTATCCGTAGTTGTTATTAGTGCCATATTTTCAGCAATCTATGATCCTACCAATGGTCTTTTCAATAGTGTCATTAGGCTCTTTGGTGGCGAAGATGTGATGTGGCTGGGAAATCAAAAAATAGTTATCTTTAGTTTGGCGATAGCTCTTATCTGGCAGGCTGTAGGTTACTACATGGTTATGTATATGGCGAGTATGTCCTCTATTTCAGAGAGCTTGTACGAGTCAGCTTCATTAGAAGGTGCGGGCAAGATTAAGCAGTTCTTTGAGATTACACTACCACTTATATGGACCAATATCAGAACAACCCTTACATTCTTCGTTATCAGTACCATCAATATGAGTTTCCTCCTAGTTAAGTCTATGACAAGTGGTGGCCCAGATGGTGCGACAGAAGTATTCTTAAGCTATATGTACAAAGAGGCGTATACCAACTCTTCATATGGCTACGGTATGGCAATAGGTGTAGTGATATTTGTATTCTCTTTTGGTCTAGCAGCTATTATTAATGGCGTTACAAAACGTGAAGTGTATGAAAGTTAAGGGGGGTGTAGACAGATGGATATGAATAAAGGAATAAAAACAGATACAAATCAAGTGAAGCAAGTGAAATGTTCACGGATGGAAAAAATCAAACGACAAGAAAAAGTGTATCAAACAATCGTCTATATCATGCTCGCAATACTTGCCATGAGTATTATTGTACCTGTAGGGTGGGCTTTTGTAGCATCTATCAAGAAAGATTCAGAATTCTACGGCAATCCATGGGCACTCCCAGAAGGCTTCCACTGGCAGAACTTTGTCAACGCTTTTGAACAAGCCAATATGGGTGAGTACTTACTCAACTCTGTAATGGTGACAAGTATGGCACTTAGTCTTCTACTTATAGTTGCTTTACCAGCAGCTTATGTACTTGCAAGATACAAGTTCAAAGGTAATGTGATTCTTAACACGCTTTTTATGGGTGGCTTATTTATCAACGTGAACTACATTGTGGTACCAATCTTCTTGATGCTAGTAGATGCAGACAAAGTAATCGATCAGCTCTTTGGCAACAAAATACTGCTGAACAATATTTTTGTCGTAGCACTTGTGTATGCAGCCACAGCACTACCATTTACCATTTATCTTTTAGCAAGTTATCTTAAGACGATTCCAAAAGAGTACGAAGAAGCAGCGTCAGTAGATGGTGCGGGGCACTTCAAGACAATGACAGCCATTATCTTGCCTATGACCAAGCCAAGTATTATTACAGTTGTTCTTTTTAACTTTTTATTATTCTGGAACGAGTACATCATTGCACTCACATTGATGCCAGGTATTGATGCACCAAAGACATTACCAGTAGGGCTTATGAATCTGATGGCAGCACAGAAGTCTTCTGTTCAGTATGGACGTATGTATGCAGGTCTTGTTATCGTTATGTTACCAACCCTACTTCTCTATATGATGGTGCAGAAGAAACTTACGAAAGGTATGATGGCTGGTGGTCTCAAAGGTTAATCGGGCTCAATAATCAAGAAGGGATGGTGGGATGATGGATTCCAATAACAAAAAAATCGAAAATGAACGCATAGTAGAAATTATCAAGTATGTGGTGGCTGCAATCATGTTTGTAGGCGCACTAGTAGCTATTTTTATCGGACAGAAAAACATTGGGCCAGAAGGGCTTGGGCTCATGCTGCTAGGTGTTGGTGTATTGATTTTTCTACTTTATATGTATAATAGACGCTTTAAATAAAAAATGGACAATGAGTGAGGAGGGCGAATCAAATGAACGAAAAATTAACTGGAAGAGTAACAATACCAACAGATACAGATATTGTACCAGAGACAATAGAAATTCTTAAAAGATGGGGAGCAGATGCGCTAAGAGATTGTGATGGCACAAGTTTTCCAAAAGAGTTATTAGAAGCAGGGGCAAAAGTATACTCAACATACTACACAACACGAAAAGACAATGAGTGGGCGAAGGCCAACTTTGATGAAGTACAGCAGATGTACATCATGACCAAGTTTCATACAGCAGTAGAAGGAACACTTACAATCCACCTGATGGAAGGCATCTACCCAGAAATGCTCGCTGTCAATGATAGCGATGATATTAAGAGATGGTGGGAAGTAGTAGACCGTACCACAGGTGAAGTGGTAACAGTAGACCAGTGGTCTTATGATCAAGGGAATGGGAATGTAGTGGTGACAGGTGTCAAAACATTTCATGAGTATACAGTCAGCTTCTTGGCTTATATTATGTGGGATCCAGTACATATGTACAATGCAGTTGTGAACGACTGGAAGGATGTGGAGCATCAGATTACTTTTGATGTGAGACAGCCAAAGACAAAAGCATACTCTATGGAGCGACTTCGTAAATACTGTGAGGCAAATCCTCATGTGAACGTGATTCGCTATACAACTTTCTTCCATCAGTTCACACTTATCTTTGATGAGCTGGCACGTGAGAAATATGTAGACTGGTACGGCTATTCAGCAAGTGTATCGCCTTATATCCTTCAGCAATTTGAAGAAGAAGTGGGCTATAAGTTCAGACCAGAATTCATCATTGACCAAGGGTATATGAACAACAACTACCGTGTACCATCAAAAGAATTTAGAGACTTCCAAGCTTTCCAAAGAAGAGAAGTAGCGAAGCTTGCGAAGGAAATGGTAGATATTACACATGAGTATGGTAAAGAAGCCATGATGTTCCTCGGCGACCACTGGATTGGTATGGAGCCTTTTATGGATGAGTTTAAGACAGTAGGGTTAGATGCCCTCGTAGGAAGCGTGGGTAATGGTCAGACACTTCGCCTTATTAGTGAGGTAGAAGGGGTAGACTACCGTGAAGGAAGATTCCTACCATACTTCTTCCCAGATACTTTCCACGAAGGTGGTGACCCTGTAAAGGAAGGTAAGGAGAATTGGGTGACAGCAAGACGTGCCATTCTTCGTAAGCCTATTGACCGTATCGGGTATGGTGGCTACTTGAAGCTTGCTTTAGAATTCCCAGAGTTTGTGGAATATGTAGAGTCTGTATGTAATGAGTTTAGAACACTTTATGAGAATATCAAAGGCACTGTGCCATACTGTGTGAAGCGTGTAGCGGTACTCGACTCATGGGGCAAGATGCGTGCTTGGGGAAGCCATATGGTACACCATGCACTTTATCACAAGCAAAACTATTCCTATGCAGGGATTATCGAAGCCCTTAGTGGCGCACCTTATGATGTGAAGTTCATTAGCTTTGATGATGTGAGAAACAACCCAGAGAGCCTACAAGAGATTGATGTGATCATCAACTTAGGGGATGCCTATACAGCATACAGTGGTGCTGAGAATTGGGTAGATGAGAAAGTGGTAGCTGAGATTCGGAGATTTATCTACAATGGCGGTGGCTTCATTGGTGTAGGCGAGCCATCAGCTTATCAGCACCAAGGACACTTCTTCCAACTTGCAATGATGCTAGGTGTAGAAGAAGAAAGAGGCTTTGACCTCAATAAAGATAAGTACAACTGGGATGAAGTAAGTGAGCATTTCATCACAGCAGACTGCAAGGGTGAGGTTGACTTTGGAGAGGGCAAGAAGAATATCTATGCTTTCGAAGGCACAACTATTATTAAGCAGATTGACAAAGAGGTACAGATGGCATGCAACACTGTAGGCAAAGGTAGATGTGTGTATATCAGCGGATTACCATATAGCTTTGAGAATGCACGTGTGCTACACCGTGCGGTGATATGGAGTGCTAGTGATGAAGCGAATTTGGAGAAGTGGTTCTCTAGCAATTATAATGTAGATGTCCATGCCTATGTGGCAAACAAGAAGTATTGTGTAGTGAATAATACTTATGAGCCTCAGTCTACTGTTGTGTATGCAGGAGATGGGGAAAGTTTTAGTTTAGATATGGAAGCAAATGAGATTAGATGGTATGAGTGGGCTTAGGCCCACTCTTTTTGGTACCCAAAAGGCTTAGTAAAATGTATAACTTGGCAGATTGTGGGATATATTAAGGGGTGATACTGAGGAAGTGGGTGGTTGATATGAGATGTAGAATGAAAATTTGGATAGGTATGATACTAATCTTTTTAATCGGATTACCAGTGATGGGAAAGGAGTTTGGACAGTTATACCCAGCTCTCTTAAGAACCACACAGGGGAATTTTTATGGTTATATCGATGCATCGGGTAAATGGGTGACAGAGCCGGTGTATACGTATGCCATAGACTTCTCAGAAGGCTATGGCATTGTGGAGAAGGATGGCAAGGATGGCATTTTAGATGCCAAGGGTAAAGAAGTGCTGGCACCTACCTATGGGAGCATATCTCCTTTCAAGGAAGGGCGTGCCGTCTTTGTAGAGGGAGATCAGATGGGTGTCTTAGATGCCAAGGGAAAACCTATCTCTGACAAGCGTTATAGTTTTATCCAAGACTATGCAGAAAGTATGGCGGTGGTGGGTAAATATGAGGATGGGAAGAGTTTGTACGGTTATATCGATTTAAATGGCAAGGAAGTAATTCCGATGCAGTATGAAGAAGCCAATGATTTCCAAGACGGCAAGGCTTTGGTGAAGTTATCAGACAGCACATACGGTCTCATCGATAAGAAAGGGGAAGTCCAGCAAGTGCTTGTGTATGACCGCCTTTATGGAAGAAGTGAAGGACGCATCATTTATCAAGATAAAGCCACAGGTAAAGTAGGCTATATAGATGAAAGTGGGCAGATAGTTATACCAGCAGCGTATCAAAGTGCAGAACCTTTTCAGAGTGGGTTAGCAGTGGTAAGCACATCACCTTATTTTTGGGGAGAAGAAGGGGTGATAGGACTAGGTGGTGAAAGCATCTATCCTACCATCTACAACAATGTACTGAATTTAGGGGAATGTCGTGTGGCACTAGGGCAGGCGTTAGATGCGAAGGAACCTTTAAAGGGTAGTCTCTATGCACTGGCAGATGAAGGTGGGCAGGCACTTACAGACTTTATCTACTATGGCATAGCACCGTACCATGAAGGGCAAAGCTCAGCTTACGACGAGACTAATGTCTACATCATCGATAAAGAAGGCAATAAAATGCGAAACTTCCCGGATATACCTGGTGCAGGTACGCTGACAAAAGACGGCACGATCATTAGAGGAGATGTAGATTACTATACCTTTTATCTAGGATCAAAAGGAGACATTATCTATGCACCAAACACCATCATTCCTTTAGATGAAGCAGTGCAAGTGTGGAATGAACGGTACAGACCGAATGTGAATTATCTGGTGTACTATCCAAGACTAGTAGGGCTTAGTGACCTAGGTGTTCAACAAAAGATGAATGAGTACTTCATAAGAGAAATGATGCATGAAGATGTGACAGCCAAGGAAGTGCTAGAGTACACCTACTATAGTAACTACACCATTCCTTTTTACAAAGACCAACTCTTGGTAGTAGATAGCCTAAGCTCCACGTATTACTTTGGAGCAGCCCATCCACAGCCAGCACGAAAGACGATGGTAGGGAATCTAGGGACGGGCGAGTTTTATCAATTGCAAGACCTCTTTATGAAAGAAAGTGAGTGGCAGAGGATACTGACTGAGATCATCAATCAGATGGCAAAAGAAGAGCCCATAGCTAGCCAACTCTACAATCCTACAGAAAAAGTAGTACTAGAAGATGAGCAAGGCTTTTATGTGGATGCAGATAATCTCTACATTTACTATCCACCTTACGACATAGGCCCCTATGCTTCGGGATATATCACCTTTAAGGTGCCATTTAGTGAACTGATGGAGGTCATCAATACAGAAGGAAGCTTTTGGAAGGCATTTCATACACCATGAGATAAAGGGACTAGGGAAACTTAGTCTCTTTTAAATCGAAGATAACACTTGAAAAATAGAGCATTTATGTTATAATAACATATGCACTATAGCTGGAAGGAGAAAGTAGTATGGCAAAGGATAAGAATGCATACAAGCTCATTGCACAAAATAAAAAAGCATACCATGACTACTTTATCGAAGAAACCTTCGAGACAGGCATTGTCCTAGTAGGCACAGAAGTAAAGTCTATTCGTGGGGGCAGTGGCTCAATCAAAGAAAGTTTTGTTCGTATAAAGGATGGAGAAGCATTTATTTATAATATGCATATCAACCCATACGATAAAGGGAATATCTTCAACAAAGAGCCCCTTCGTACACGTAAACTCCTCCTTCACAAACGAGAGATCAACAAGCTAGTCGGTGAGATCTCTACAAAAGGTATGACCATAGTGCCTTTGAAAGTATATATCAAAGGAAGCTTGGTTAAGCTAGAGATTGGACTTGCAAGAGGTAAGAAACTTCACGACAAGCGCCACGACATTGCGAAGAAGGACGCTCAGCGTAACATGATGCGCGAGATCAAAACTCGCAACAACCAATAGCACCAAGACCACACACCAGATATGTACCCTTTATCTAATAAGGGGGTGCACTGGCTTCGACGGGGGTCACATACGTTGGGGCAGCCATCCGTAGACTGCTGGAACTACGTTAAAAGCTGGCACTTAAATTTAAACGCAGAAAATAATTTTGCATTAGCAGCGTAAGCTGCTAGTCTCCTCTAGCTAACCCGCAGGCTAGAACGAGGCTCCGACTTAGCGGGGAACGTCTAGGGCTAAGCTTTGCCCCCTAGTTGTACCTATGAAGCTACTGAAATCTAAAGCCTGTCATTAGGCGGTAGACAGAGGGAATGTCAAAATAATGAATATGATGGTAGAGACCACGGCGTATGGGCTTTCGGACAGGGGTTCGATTCCCCTCACCTCCATTGGTGAGACTCCCTTTTTCAGATAATTTAATCTGGGAGAGGGAGTTTTGTATTAGGAATAAAAATAATAAATGACTAGAAAATAAAGAGGCTTAATAAACAATATAACTTGAAGTTAAGCAAGAGAGGAGACCGAATTTATGGTTGTAAACAATGATACTGTAAGTACTGCTAATTACACAGTAGCAAGCTTTTTCGGTGGTGTGGGTGGTATTGACTTAGGGTTTGAACAAACTAAGAAGTTCAGTACGGTTTTCATCAATGAATTTGATAAAAATGCACAGGAGACAATAGCGATTAACTTTCCAGAAGTACATCTAGATAGAAGAGATATACATGAAGTTCAAGCAACAGATGTACCTAGTACAGATGTAATAGTTGGAGGATTTCCATGCCAAGCTTTTTCAATAGCAGGATATAGAAAAGGATTTGAAGATGATAGAGGAGATTTATTCTTTGAAATGTTAAGAATCGTAGCTCATCACAAGCCTAAAGCTATATTGATTGAGAATGTTAAAAACATGGTAACACATGACCATGGCAATACATTTAAAGTTATTAGAGAGGCATTAACTTTAAATGGTTATTGCATTAAATGGAAAGTTATGAATGGAAAAGACTATGGTAATATTCCTCAAAATAGAGAACGTATATATATAGTTGGATTTAGAGATGAAAATGCTTTTGACAACTTTGAGTTCCCTTGTGAAATCGAACTTACTAATGGTTTAGATACGATTATTGAGTATAGGGTTAAGATGGAAGATAAGTACTACTACAAAGAAGGTGTACAACCTTTCTATGATAAGCTTAAAGAAGATATCAAGTCTCAAAACTCAGTGTATCAATGGCGAAGACAGTATGTAAGAGAGAACAAGAGTGGTGTAGTGCCTACATTAACAGCTAATATGGGGACAGGAGGGCATAATGTTCCTTTGGTTTTAACAGACTATGGAATTAGAAAATTAACACCAAGAGAAACATTCAATGCACAAGGTTTTCCGAAAGACTTTAAGATGCCAGAGATATCAAATGGTCAGCTGTATAAACAAGCAGGAAACAGTGTTGTAGTGCCAGTAATTAAACGTATTGCAGAACAAATTGGTTGTGCGTTAGATAGGATACAAACTAATGAGAGTACAGAGATAGAATGTAGTAGTAAAAATACACTCATCTATGTTAATATGAAGAACAGGTTTGAGGGAGAAAGTTTTGTAGAAGCATCTTTTGAGGAACTGGATGAAGTAAACCAGTATATTGCTGATAAAGATATTGAGTTACTATCAGATGAATCATACTTCAAGCTTGTGACAAAAGATACAAGTAAGAAATTCTATTCATTACAAGTTAAATAACAGGTTAAAGGGATAAAAGCCAATCTTTTATCCCTTTTTTCTTTTTTGGAACCTCTAAAGAGCTGAAATCTATGGTAAAATATATGTACTATAGAGATAGAGGTGATTAGCATGGCTAATATAATTTGGGATAGGTTTTCAGAGCAGGAACAAAGCGAGTACATAGAGTTTTTGAAAATATTCGGTGCGTTAAGTGGTCTTTTTAAAGATAACCAAGAAGGAAAGAATGCGCGTAAACCATACCTATACTATCGAAATCATGAACAACTTTTTGCTAGAGTGTTTAATGTAGAAGACTTAACAAGGAAAGATAGTGCTTTTGATGCATTGGCAGTTTGGGAAAGTGAAAGAATAGGTATAGGTTTAAAAACATGGATACATACAAATGATTATACATATCAAAAGGTAGCTGAATTTAATAAGTTAGCACCAGAAGTGATTGCACCACTTATAGAAAAAGGAACACCAGAAGAGGTTGTAAAAAAGGTGGCAGAACTTAGAAATAAACGTATAATGCTAGATAAACGTTTATATAAAACTGAAAGGGATGTATATCATTTTATTACACGAGATGATGATGTAATGAACATAGTTGAAACACAGTATGATTTAATAGACTTAGATTCTATTGAACTCATAAAAAGTGATGGTAAAACTTATAGCTTCAAAGATAAGTTACATAACTACAAGTTCTATAAAAGTAAGAGCGTACTACTTGAAGAGTTTGATGCGTCTAAAGGAGAAGTTATTGCACAAATACCAATAGAACAGTTTGATAACCCGTTTGAATTGATTAGGATGATTCAATTACCAGGTCAAAGCAATGAAGAGGTATATGGTGGTTCAAGGGGATTAGGACAAGTGGCTATACCAGAAGGAATGGTAGCTGAAGGTGCAAATGGTTTTGCTAAAAGTGTTCAAAAACAAGAAGAAACTTATCAAGAAATATATCTACCATTATATCAAGATACGAAAGAAGGTAGATATGTCTCTAAGCGTTCTGGTATTAATATAAGGCATTCAAAGTCTAAAAATAAAGGTAGTAATACACCAAGACCAGAATATGAAATAGAGGTTAGAGTGAGTAAGTGGATTCATCATATTTTTCCAGGATTCTTTGGAATAAATGCAATGGATGAAGATGAGATTAGAAATGAGGAAAAAAATGACTTTGACCTAATATTACCTGATGGGCGAGTGTTGAGAGGACGAATAAAACAACAAGGTGGAAAAAGTCTTCAAACAAACCCACAAGGAGCACTTGGGGAATGGATAATAAAAGATGTATTGGGCTCCGAAAATAGAGAGATTATTGATGAGAAGTGGCTAGATGACTTGGGGATAGATTGCTTAAAAGTAATAAAGATAGATGATAAACATTTTAGAATAACAGTAGCTGAAACGGGAGCATATGAGCAGTTCAAGATAGATAATAAAAAGGCTATGGAAGAGGCTGGCTTGAATGGAAGACAGTTACCATACTTTAGAGAAGAAATCTTAAAGTGGATAAAAATTGTAAAATAATACGATATAGTTTAATATAGTTTTATACATAGGGTATGTTTATTTTGTATGTAATAATTATGTTGAAGGAGCTGATAAGATGGCAACTGCAGGGGATTGGTATAGGATAGAATTGAAGGCGCCACACTTAGAGTGGGGAGAGTTAAGGTATACAAGGTCTAGAGATATAATTTATGGTGAAGGTTATATTCCTATACCGGCAGATGTTGCAAGAGATTTTGAACTGTATAATAGCAATTCAAGTTGTACGGGATTAGGGTATAATATTTTTAATTGTACTTCAGAGGATGGTTTTTTGGAGGGGCAGTTAAAGTCTGGTGGAAGTTCGAGGAGAAGAAACGTCTATGCAAAACAATTTCATGGATATGGAAATCTTAAAGCGTTAGGAGATTGGTTTGCGCATTGTGGAGCAAGAGAAGGAGATTGTGTAGAAGTGGAATGGATTTCTGCGACAGATATAGTAATCAGATTGGTGTAGAATCACCTTATAGCTTAACTGAATTAACATGAAAAATGAAGTGATAAAATAAATAAGTATATATTATAATCATAATTATTACTCATGTTTAGGCATTAAAAAGATAAATAATTTGATACCAAAGGGCTTGGAAGTATAATTAATAAAGGCGAACACATAAAATCTATGTGTTCGCCTTTATTAGAATTTGATTATATCTCCATAGTGGAGAAACAACCGTAATCATGAGTAGGAAGCTTTATATTATGGGTAGAGATAAAATTAATAAGCTGATTGTCTTGGTAATATACGGTGGTAGCTATTGTTATGTTCAGATTAGTTAGGCATCATCTGAGACAAATAATGGATAGGTTACACTTAATTGGACAGTTTTTTTAAGGTCATGTAAAATAAATACTATATATTATCAGAGGAGTATTACCATGACCAATCAAAATCAAAAGAAACCACGTCGTACTTATACCGATGAATTTAAAAATC
>JBOGBZ010000167.1:0-11006 GCA_051656485.1 Cellulosilyticaceae bacterium | reverse complement strand
TATATTGTATGCGTAACCTGATAGGCCTTTTGTTTTTTAGGGGGATTTTCACATGAAAGAATCTAAACCATTTAAAAGCTTTGAAGAGCAGGTAGATTTGCTTAGAGAAAGAGGGCTTATCATTGAGGATAGAGAGTATTTATCTACATCTTTATTCTTAAGAAAATGGTAATAGACAAACAGATTTGGTATACATTCATAGAGCAAATAGAATCAAGTATTGCTAAGTATCCATTTGTAAAATTAGAATACTTAGGATTTCCAATTAACTGGAGAGACCTATTAAAAGGTGAATAAATTATTACAATATACATACAATAGTAAAACAGATCCTACTAAGCCTCTTAATAATGCGTAACGATGTAGGCCGGTGAGCTCACTAATCATATGATTAGTGGGCTTTTTTAATATTCAATTTGCTCTAGGCTTTTTTAGTGCAATAAGCATTCCCAATTTTAAAAAACCAGGGGGAGACACCTTGAACAAAAGCAAAGAGTGGTACAAAATAAGGAAATCATAGGAAGGTATGAGAGGAGCCACGTCATGAAAGAATCTTATTGGATTGCCACAAGTAAAGGTGCAATCTATCCACCAATAGAAGAATCAATACAAGCAGAATGTGTCATTGTGGGAGGTGGGATTACTGGTGTTACCACGGCTTACCTTCTAGCAAAGCAGGGGAAGAAATGTGTGCTTGTAGACTCAGGGGCTTTAGGAAGTGGAACCACGGGTTACAACACAGGTAAAGTTTCGTTTCTTCATGGTATTACGTATTCGGAAATCAAGCATAAGTATGGCATACAGCGTGCCAAGGCTTACTATGATGCTAATGCTCAGGCACTGCAATTAATCGCATCCACTATACAAGAAGAAGGCATCAGCTGCGGTTTTGAGAAAGTGCCGGGATACGTCTTTACAAGAGACCGAAAAATGCTTGGTAAGATCGTGGAAGAGTTTGAAGTGGCGAAAGAGCTGGGCATTCCTTGCACTTTAGAAAAAGCATTGGACATCCCACTACCCATTGAAGGAGCTTTGTGTTTTGAAAATCAAGCACAGTTTCATCCTAAGGCTTATATCGATCAGTTGGCAGCAAAAGCCAGTGCCTTAGGGGTGCAGATTTATGAGCATACACCTATCTTGAATATTAAAAGGGAAGTACCCTACACTCTTTACACCGACAAAAATAAAAAAATCATCGCAGATCAAGTGATACTCTGCTCACATTTCCCTATGGCAGATTATAAGCCTTTCTTTTTAGGGAAGCTGGAAAGAGAGAAGTCCTACATCGTCGTAGGCGAAGTCAAAGAGCCTGTGGCGAAGGGCATTTATGTGAATATAGAAGAACCGAAGCGTAGTTTCCGAACGGTAAAAGAAGAAAACCGTACATTGATGCTTATAGGTGGCCAGCATTATAACGCAAAGCAACAGACATTAGATGAACAATGCCACTACAAAGCACTCAAAAAATACGGCACCGATGTTTTTGACATTCAAAAGTACTGCTACGAATGGTCGGCTGAAGACTACGTAACAGTAGATCATCTACCTTATATAGGCTACGTGGAGCAGAAGAGTGCATCCTTTTATGTAGCGACAGGTTTTTCAAAATGGGGACTGACTAACGGTACGGTAGCAGCCATGATTTTAAGTGATCTGACCCTAGGGAAGGACAATCCTTTCGAGGAAAGCTTTGGCTTACAAAGTAGGGAAGCTTTACTGGCAAAGAAGGCGGAGGATTACCTAGGACCAGAACTCTCATGGCATAAAGAAGAAAAGCAGTAAAAAGTGAGACACTTTTTACTGCTTTTCCTCTTCGTGATGCTTCGGAGCGAAGCACTTATTGAGAAGCTTGATCGTTAAGTAAAGAATGGCTAATACGAGAAACATCGTACCCATTCCAAAAGCCATAAGTAAGAAACCTTGAGTCATACGCTCACCTCCTAAAGTAAATAAGCAAGGACAAGACCACCTGCAATGACAGAAGCGATCTGACCAGCCACATTGGCACTAATAGAATGCATAAGGACGAAGTTGTGTGGATCTTCTTTTTGGGCCATTTTTTGAATGGTACGAGCAGACATAGGGAAAGCAGAGATACCCGCTGCACCAATCATAGGATTAATCTTATCTTTTCTAAAGAGATTCACAAGCTTGACGAAGCACACACCGCCGATGGTGTCAAAGATAAACGCCACAAGGCCTAAACCAATAATAAAGAAAGTACTAGGTGTGACAAAAGTATCAGCACGCATGGTGGAGGCGATAGCAAGCCCTAGAAGAATTGTCGTCACATTCACAAGTTCGTTTTGTGCAGATTGAGAGAGGCGTTCTACTACGCCAGATTCACGAAGGAGGTTACCAAACATCAAAAAGCCAATAAGCGGAATGGAAGCAGGCGCTACAATGCCAGCGATAAACGTAACGATGATGGGGAAGAGTAGGCGAGTCTTTTTAGAAATCGTTGCAGCTTCATAAGTCATACGAATATGACGTTCTTTTTTTGTAGTGACTAGCTTGATAGCGAAAGGCTGGATAATCGGTACAAGGGCCATATAAGAGTAAGCAGCCACGGAGATGGGACCAAGGAGATGAGGCGCTAGCTGGCTGGATACAAAAATAGAAGTAGGGCCATCAGCAGCACCGATAATACCGATAGAAGCAGCAGAACGTATGTCAAAGCCAAGGAGCATCGCCACGATGATGGTAAAGAAGATGCCAAACTGTGCAGCAGCGCCAAAGAAGATCATAAAGGGGCGTTGAAGCAAGGGGCCGAAGTCAATCATGGCGCCGATACCTATGAATATAAGGAGTGGAAAGAGTTCCGTAGCAATGCCACTTTCAAAAAGTAAATCTAAGATGCCTTGGACAAAGGTCCCCTCGAAAGTTTGAGAAATGGCACCTGAAAAAGGAAGATTCACCATGAGCACGCCAAAGCCCATCGGCAGCAAGAGGGTTGGTTCCATTTGCTTAGCAATAGCAAGGTAGAGAAGCAAGCAACCAAGGAGCAGCATGAAAATTTGAGCAGGTGTAATCGCAAGTAAGTTTTGAAATAAAAGATCCATAGGTATCACCATCCTATATAAAATAAGCTATCCATTGTTATGTATATTCAGCAGGATGAAATCTATATCTTATTTTTAAGATTTATTATAAAAATAAGTGAAGAGATGAAATGTGGGAATAAAGTAGAAAAGAAGACATAAATTTGGTATGATTACTTAGGAAACTAACGAGGATGGAGATGACAAAATGAATGCAGCATTTTTTACAACCAATAGACACAAGCTTATGACAGGGGTAGAAGAAGGCAGTGTATGTGTATGCTTTTCGGGAAATGCACCAAGAAAAAGTGCCAATGAAATGTACGAATATAAGGTGCCGATGCACTTTTATTATTTAACAGGGTTAGAAGAAAGTGAGATGGTACTACTTCTTGCAAAGCGAGGCGGTACTTATGAGGAAGTGCTTTTTATTCCATCTTACGATGAGTTGAAAGCCAAGTGGGACGGCGCCACTGTTACAAAAGAAAAAGCCACAGCTATAAGTGGTATCGAGAACGTCATGTATGTAGAGCAATTTGACGAGTATCTAAATCAGAGAATGGCTACAGGCCAGATACAAAGCTTATACATGGATCTGATGAAGATTGGTGCGAAGGAGCCATTGACCTATAGTCATCAGATGGCAGAGAAATATAAAAAAGTATATCCTTATGCACAACTTAAAAATATACATACCACCCTTCTAAACAATAGAAATAAAAAACAACCAGAAGAAATCGCAGCTATGCAAAAAGCTTTGGCCATTACCAAGGAAGGTATCGAGTTCTTAATGAAATATGCTGCAAGTGGTCTTTATGAATACCAACTAGAAGCATACTTTGACTTTATCGCAAAGACCAATGGGGTTACGGACTACGGGTTTAAGACCATCGCAGCAGCAGGGGAAAATGCTACGATACTGCATTACCAAAAAAACAATACCTGTATACCAGAAGATGTGCTCATACTTTTTGACTTAGGTATCAAGTACAACCACTATGGGGTAGACATCAGTCGTACATTCCCTGTAAACGGCAAGTTCAGTGAGCGACAAAAGCTCTTTTATGAAATCGTGCTTAAAGCACAGCAAGCAGTT
The DNA here is from genome assembly GCA_051656485.1 of Cellulosilyticaceae bacterium. GTDB lineage: Bacteria > Bacillota > Clostridia > Lachnospirales > Cellulosilyticaceae > JBOFDK01. Next base: position 6,869 of record JBOGBZ010000167.1, on the reverse strand, counting down.
ATTGATGCCATCAAGCCAGGTCTGCCATTTGCAAGACTTAATGAAATCGTAAGAGAGATTTACCTTGAAGAGCTAGGTAAATTAGGCATGGTAGCAAATGATGTGGATGTAAGTAAGTATTACTTCCACGGTGTAAGCCATTACTTATCAAGTGATGCAATGGTACTCAATACACCAGATACCGTACTTGAGGAAGGCATGGTGCTTACAGTAGAACCAGGTCTTTATATCAAAGAAGAGAAGATAGGCATTCGTATAGAGGATGATGTCTTAGTCACAAGTGAAGGTGCAGAAGTGCTGTCTAAGGACATTCTTAAAACAGTAGAAGAAATAGAAGCATTTATGGCAAGACGTTAAAAGGCAGGGGAGCTGATCCCCTGCCTTTGTTATGCTATTAAGGAAGCTGATTACCTGCTGCGCGGTAAATTTCATACCATTCTTCTCTACTTAAAGTAATGGCAGATGCTTTACTAATCTCCTTAACGCGTTGACTATTGGTTGTACCTAAAATAGGTTGTATCTTAGCTGGATGTCTTAAAATCCATGCAATAGCTAATGCTGAATTGGTAACGCCTTTTTCTTCTGCTATACGATTAATGACTTGATTTAACTCAGGGAATTTGTCGTTGTTTAAAAAGACCCCTTCAAAAAAGCCATATTGGAAAGGTGACCATGCTTGGATGGTGATATCCTTTAATCTGCAGTATTCCAACACACTATCATCACGGTCTACAGCAGCATCAAACTTCGTATTCACATTTAACCCTGAATCAATCATCCCGGTGTTGGTGATGCTTAGTTGAAGCTGATTAATGAGTAAAGGTTGGTCGGTATACTTTTGAAGTAATGCGATTTGCCCAGCGTTATGATTGCTGACACCAAAGTATTTTACTTTACCTGTGCCATGAAGGGTTGCAAAGGCTTCTGCCACTTCTTCGGGTTCCATCAATGTATCAGGTCTATGAACAAGGAGTACATCCACATAATCTGTTTTGAGACGTTGTAAACTCTTATCCACAGAACTTAAAATATGTTCTTTAGAAAAATCATAAAACCCTTGGCGGATGCCACACTTTGTTTGAATCAACATTTTTTCACGAAGTCCAGGTGTTCTTTCAAGTACGCCTGCAAAGACTTCTTCTGATTTACCACCACCATAGATATCTGCATGATCAAAAAAATCAATGCCTTCTTCTAATGCTGTGTGGATCAATACATCGACTTCCTTTGGGCTCATTTCTGCTATACGCATACACCCTAGAGAAATTTCAGATGCAGTTAAGTCACTTGTTCCTATTTGAAGCTTTTTCATTTTGTCCTCCTTTAATGCCTTGATGATTTAACTTTATTACACTCGATTTTTGACAAGTAAGGATAATTTTTTCTTTTCTTAAGAAAACTTAAGATTCCCGTTAAGAGGTTCTTAATACTTTTTCGGTAAAATGAATCTAACAAAAATGTTAGATAACTGTAAGCTAACACGATGGAAATGGCCATACTTAAAAGGTAGAATAGAGTTATACCACGAAGGGAGGAGATAAACATGAAAAAATGGATGAAGAGGCTTGTGTTATGCAGTATGATTTTAGGATGCTTAGCAGTAGGTGGCGTATTGGGCATAGGCTATGGCATTTACCAAGAAGTAATAGAGACAACGAGTATAGAAGAAAAAGTAAAAAACATACAAGATAAACCAAGCTATGTAGCGACAGAGGACATTGATGCAGATTTCTTGCATGGTATCGTCGCTGTAGAAGACCATCGTTTTTATAACCATGGTGCCATAGACTTGATAGGACTTATGCGTGCAGTAATGGTTAATCTCCAAGCAGGGGAATTGGTACAAGGGGGAAGTACAATCACTCAGCAATTAGCTAAAAATATGTACTTTAGTAGTGAGCAAACATTAGAAAGAAAACTAGGTGAGCTTTTCGTAGCAGCAGAACTAGAAAAGCTTTATGATAAAGAAGAAATCTTAGAAATTTATATCAATGAAATATACTTTGGAAATGGTTGTTATGGCATCGGTGAGGCATCCCAGAAGTTTTTAGGAAAAAGCCCAAGTGACTTATCACGAGAAGAAGCAGCTTTTTTAGCAGGCCTTCCACAGTCACCAAGTCGCTATGCTTCTAATGAAGTACTTGCTAAAGAAAGACAACAAGTGGTCCTAAACGCCATGGATAACAATAAAACAAGCAAGTAAGCGGGGCTTACTTGCTTGTTTTATTGTGTGCTTGTAGAAGCTTATTTTTTTTGTTTGAAAGAAAGACCGCACCTAAGATAAAAATAATCCCTACTATGTAAGCGACGATATTTCCTAGTGCCATATAAAGGAAAGGCACGATAATAAGTAAAATCCCTATAAGCATATAATAAAGAGATAAATAACGTGTATAATGACGACGTGCATCTTCAGGTAAGTGTAGACTGTCTAGATACTCTACTGTAGAAGCACTTGGTTTTGTAGGAAGGTTGGCACTTTTAACGATGTAGTAAAAGCCCACGCCTACAAAAAGCAACACAAAATAAATATTCATAGTATTCTCCTTTGTATAAGCTATTGTTGTTTGAATAAGTATACTATATAATTATATAATAAAAAGATGAATAAAGAAAGGATGATCACATGAAGAAGTCAGCAAATGCGGGACTTTATCTCGGCATACTTTTAGTATTGGTAGGTATCATTTTCTTTTTAGATTTAAATCAATTATTACCAGAACAAGCAGTCAGTCAATACATTAATTTTATACTAGGCATCCTATGTTTTGTAGCCTATCTACGTCAGAAGCGTATGAGTTTACTGATGGTTGCCACCTTTTTTATAGGGAATGGCCTACTTATCACACTTGACCAGCGCTTAGATGCTTTTGTTTATTTTGCAGGCCTTTTACTTATACCAGGCCTTATGTTTATGGTAGCTTTCGTTGTGAAGAAAGCACTGGGTTACCTTATACCTGGAGCGATGCTCATAAGCTGGGGGATTTACGTGATGCTACTGATGACGGATGTGCTTAATGGCTTTACGATGACAATCGGTATGGCTTTCATATTCACAGCTATCGGCTTTTTGGCTATCTTTTTGTTTGAGCCAGAGATGTGGGCAGGGATACCAAGTCTGATTATCGGTATCATTGGTATTGTGATTGTCACCTTAGGGTTAGGTGAAGGTGCAAGACACATTCTTTTCAATATGACATGCATTGGCGTTGTGATCATCGGGTTAATGCTTATCGTCAGAAGTTTGCTACATCATCATAAAGGGGACCAAGGAGAAGAATAATGCCAACAGGAACAGTACAGAAGATAGAAGGCGATTATGCCATCGTGACCATTGAAAGACAGGATATGTGTGGGGAATGCCATGCCTGTGAAGTCATCGGGGAAATTAAAAAGTGTCAGATCAAGTGTATCAATACATGTCAGGCAATGATAGATGAAGAAGTAGAGGTGGATCTTTCCAATCAATCGTTCCTTAAGGCGACTTTACTCATGTATGGCGTACCACTAGCGGGCCTTTTAGTAGGGATTTGCTTAGGGGCTTTACTCCCTGGTGAAGAAGGGAATTTCGTAAAGGAGTTCGGTATGATTATCGGGGGACTCGGGCTCATGACTCTTTCCTTTTTATGGATACGTCACCGCGACAAGCAAAATCATTACACCGAATTACTTCCTAAAATTAAACGTATGAAAGCATAAAAGACGAGGTCATGACCTCGTCTTTTATTTTGGTGTGGCGTCGAAAGTAGACATATTTTCCATGAAAGCTCTGGTAGCGGACTTTAAACTTTGAGGAGAACGCTGTGAAAAACTTGGTTCTAAGGGGGTTGAAGGGAAGTCGTTTTCGGTATTTTCTATGGTAGATGATGCTAGTGGTGTGGGCACAATCATAGAAGGTGAAGGCGGAGAGGGACTTCTGGCAGGTGGGACACTCACTGGAGCAGTTGGTGTAGCGGAAAGTTTAACTCCTTCTAATAGAAGTTCCAGTTCAGTGGTAGGCATAAGATCAGGATGGATGCCTACAATATCAAGAGACCCCACGATGCCGATACGTAAAGTATGAGCAAGGGTAACGTGAACAGCAGTCGTCTTTAAATCAAAGGAACCTATGCCACGGTAAGTGTAGGGCGTGAAGGGACCTTGCAGCGAACAAGGAACGGCGGCACTAAAGCTAAGACCTTGGTCAATAGATAAAAGCATGTAAAGTTGCTCGCCATAGGTATAAGTTACCCAAAGATAGCCTGCAAAATAAAAAATACAGGGTACTTGTGTGGCGGTAGTAAGCGGAAGATTGATTTCTCTTTGATGAAGAGTATTGAGGTAGCCCACTTGCTGCTTACCATAAGCATCCTTAATATAAATAACATGTAAAATCTGGTCACTAAGACAACAGTTAAAATCTATAATAGGTATATCGGAAGTATAAAGTACAGAAGTTTGAATACCAGAAGGGGTAACCGTCACCAGCTTTAGAAGATAGCGTTTATCAAAATCAGTATAAAGCACATAAAGCGTATCATCCGTAGTAAGCATCTTTACCACACTGGCATCAGGTAGAGATGGGATAAGGGTGCTTAGTGTTGAAGTATTGGGATCAAGTGGCTGATACATAAGAGAACGTGACATGCCAGTAGGGTGCTTTACACTATAAAACAAGTAGAGTTGCCCATTGACGGTGTGCAAGTTAAGGTGTTTGAAAGCATACTGCCCCTGAGCATCTTCAAGGACGAATTTCTTTTGAGGCATACCTTTATCAAAGTGAATATAGATAATTTGATTTTTGTTGCTTTCTGTAAGTACGTGCATGCGCCCTTCGCGATCTAAAGTGGCAGAAAAGGACTCGGTAGAAAAGGAATGAACTTGGTAGGCCTTTGAGAAGCCATCTTTTGTAAAAGGATGGCAAAAAATCCCTTGACGTGGGTGATGGTCAATAATCATGAAGGAGTCGGGTGTCCTAAGAAGAAAATGCATAAAATAGCCTCCTAAATATAACTTATTAACATCATATTTATCTAAAAATAATTTTATACATAAATGTCACCAAATAACCACTTTTCCCATATTATAGTAATGAAAAACGACATTTTGTGATGTACTCTAGCAAACATGTAGGAGGTTTGAATTTATGAGCAAAACTTGTTGTAACGACACAAAATATTTTAAAACACCCAATGCAGGCATTTGTGACCTATGTCATCCATGTGAAAAATCTGCATTAGAAAATACAGCAATCTGTCCACCAATTGGTGAACCAAAAGTATTAACAATGATGGCACCAGTCGTATTTGATGAATGTGGTATCAACCTATGCCGTGTTCTTTCTTTAGAAAATTTAGTGGATGCATGTGCACGCCCAAGTAATAGAACAACAGACATTTTATTTGATGCAATTACAGCCTGTGATATTGAGCAAGCAAGCAAAATCCAATTACAAGTAGTAGATATCGACTTCAATTTCATTTGCCCAAAAACTTGTAGATATTCTGAAATTAAACCAACTAAAAACACACCTAACTTATCTCGCGTAACTTTAAGAGACATCGATGTAACTTTTGCAGTGCAACTCCTAAGTGCTAATTGTAAAGTTTACAAAGAAGGTATGATGACCCTTCGTTATTTACCAGGTGAAAACTGCCCAGGATACGATGCAGATACAAACCCAAGCAACATTAGCTTCGACTTATACACCCCATATGGCATCTCTTATGCACCAGAAAACCCAGCAGGATGCAACAAACTTGTACCAACTATCAACTATATTGGATTTGTTGAAAACCAACATTGTGAAAATTGTGAATGTGATCGTCCATGTCATGAATACAAAACATTTGAATCAAATAATAGCTTAAGACAAGGAATCTCAGCACAAGCACTTGCAAAAGTAATCGGTATGGATGATGAATGTATGGCCATTGGTCTTACACTTTATGTCAAATCAGTTTACTTCGTACAATACAAATTCAAGAATGAAGGACTTTGTGTACCTCCTAAGTTCTTAGCAGTGAATAGCCAAGAAGTAAGTAGCTGTAGACAATTCTGTGATGGTGATTTACTCGAGCAAAGCATCAAACCATTAGACGTATGTGAAAAACCAAAGACTATTCCAACAGGATGCTGTCATATATGCGGATGTAAACCATCAGCATGTAAATGCAACTGTAAATGCTAATTAATAAGTAACAAAAAAGTTGGTGCCCCTAAAGGACACCAACTTTTTTGTTTTAAATCTTTTGGCGTGTACTTCTAAAAAGAAGTGGAAGAAGTGCAGCTAGGATAATAGCACCGGCAATCACACCTGAAAGTTGGAAGGTAAGTAATGCAGCTTCTAAAGCAGCAGTGTATTCGGAAAAAAGCAGGTGGTACATGGTACGGTAAAGTCCGATACCAGGTACTAGTGGAATGATACCCGCAATGAGAAAGACTGTGACCGGTGCTTTTTTTGACTTTGCAAGAAAATAAGAGCACTCTGCTACGATAAAAGCAGCTACAAAAGTAGAAAGCACAGGAGAAACAGCATACATTTCCCCAAGTGTATAAATCGTCCAGCCAATAGAACCCACAAGACCACACATAATGAGGTGTGTCTTTCTAACGTTAAAGATAATCGAAAAGCAGATGGTCGCAAAAAAAGCACTGACCATGTTAATGAGTAAATACAACATTTATAGTATGCCTCCTAAAAATAGTCCGATAATCATAGGAATCCCTACACCAGCAGCAATGGCCACAGCGATGAATAAAGCTTCTACCCCACGGGAAATACCAGAAAGTAATTCGTCACCAATGGTATCACGAATGGCATTGGTAAAAGCAACCCCAGGTACGAGGGACATGATGCAGCCAATGACAATGGCTTCACTATTCAGTAG
>JBOGBZ010000166.1:0-12001 GCA_051656485.1 Cellulosilyticaceae bacterium | reverse complement strand
CTGCAACCGAGTCCACAATCACAAGGTCGATAGCCCCTGAACGTACCATCGTCTCTGCAATCTCTAATGCTTGCTCACCATTGTCTGGTTGTGAAATGTAAAGTTCATTAATATCTACACCTAATTTTTGTGCATATGCCGGGTCAAGTGCATGCTCTGCATCGATGAATGCTGCAATACCACCTGATTTTTGTACTTCTGCAATCATGTGTAAGGTTACTGTAGTTTTACCTGATGATTCTGGTCCGTATACTTCTACAATTCTCCCTCTTGGTACACCGCCAACCCCTAAAGCGATATCTAGGCTTAATGAACCTGAAGGGAAAATAGATATCTTTGTATCTGTAGCTTCCCCAAGCTTCATGATAGACCCTTTACCGAATTGCTTTTGTATTTGAGATATCGCTGCATCTAATGCTTTTTTTGATTCACTATTTATCATTCTTCTCACCTCATTAGTAATCGAACATTTGTTCTATTTGTTTTATTATAGCTAATTTATCTAGGAATTGCAAGTACTATCTTTTTGTAAATGTCTGTAAAGGTGGTAAAGCACATTCTTCACAGCTTTTTGCCTTATTTCCTGTCTGCTACCATCTAGTTGCAAGTGATACGTATAGCACGCCTCACCGATAGCAAGCCCTACATACACTGTACCTACAGGCTTCGCTTCGGTACCTCCATCAGGTCCTGCGATTCCCGTGGTTGCAAGCCCAATATGCACGCCAGCCTGCTTCTTAATCCCTCTAGCCATCTCTTCAGCCGTCTGTGGACTTACAGCCCCATATAAACGCAAGGTTTCCTCTTGTACATCTAAGTACTTCATCTTAGCGGCATTGCTATAAGTCACGATGCTTTCTCCTAGCCATTCAGAAATGCCACTACAGTTAATCAGGGTTCCTGCTAGAAGGCCACCTGTGCATGATTCTGCAGTTGCTATAGTATAGCCATATGCACTTAAAAGCTCCACCACATTTTCTTCAAGTTGTTTATGATTATTGCCTATAATATATTCTTTTAAACCTAGGGAAATTTCTTTTTCTATTATTTTTGCTTGAGTATGTGCTTCTTCTTTATTTTTTCCAAAAGCACGGATACGAACAATGATTTCGTTATTCCCCACATAAGTCGCCACGCTTACTTGCTCAAAAACGCCTAGCTTCTCACCTAGTTTTTCCGCAAGATGACTTTCTCCGATTCCAAACACTTTTAAATCAATGGTCTCAAAAACCCCATCTAAGTTTTGTTCAAAATAAGGAATAACTTCATTTTCTACCATGGGAATAAGTTCTCTTGGTGGTCCCGGTAAAAGCACCGCTTGTTTCGCTCCACTGGTTACAATACATCCTGGTGCCGTTCCATTGGGATTTTTTAAGATAACCGCATCTTCTGGAAAGTAAGCTTGCTTTTTATTATTAAGTGGGGTTGTTCTTCCTGATTGCGCAAAGTACTGCTGAATGCCTTTAAAAATATCCTCATAAAGCACCAGTTCCTTTCCCATGCAGCCACAAACTGCTTCTTTTGTCAAATCATCTTCTGTAGGCCCTAAACCACCTATAACAAACAAAAGATCACTGCGCTTCAAACTCGCCTCCACAACTTCTTTGATACTTTTTTCATCATCACACACTGCCGTATGTCTGACGCTATTCATACCTAAATCTTGTAGGCGCTTAGCAATATAACTAGCGTTTGTATTCACTGTATAGCCCTTCACAACTTCATCACCAATAGCTATTATTTCTATTTGCATGTCATCACCTTTCTTTTCCCAAGACAACAAAAAAGGGAGTAGCTTCTCCCTTTTATTATAACACTTTTTTCACTTTAGTATAACAATTCTTAAATATCACGTGGTAATACTTTATTAAGTACAACACCTAAAAGTGCCGCAAGCGCAAGTCCTGAAATAGTCATATTGCTTGAAATCGCTACATCTGTTACACCGATTCCGATTACAAGAATAACTGCTGCTATAAGTAAGTTACGGCTATGTGTAAAGTCTAGTTGTTCTTCTACTACTGTACGTACCCCAACTGCAGCGATCATACCGAATAGTACAACGCTTATACCACCCATAACAGCGCCTGGGATTTGTTGTACAAGTGCTGTAAACTTACCACATAAGCTTAGTACAATGGCAAATACCGCTGCGATACGAATAATCGCTGGGTCATATACTTTCGTTACTGCCAGTACCCCTGTATTTTCACCATATGTTGTATTAGCAGGTCCACCAAGAAGACCAGCTACCATTGTTGCTAGACCATCTCCAAGTAATGTACGATGAATCCCTGGGTTATCAAAGAAGTTCTTCCCTACTACTGCACCATTTGTTGTAATATCCCCAATATGCTCGATAAATACAACTAATGCGATTGGTGCGATTGCTATAATTGCTGTTAAAGCATTCATTGAAATTTCTGGTAAAGTGAAGAGTTGTTTGGTCGCTTCTGGTGAAAAACCAATCCAGCTTGCTTCCATAATTGCTTGTGTATTAACCATTCCCATTGCTAAACACACAACATAGCCTACTGTTACAGCTATAAGAATTGGAATCATTTTAAAGAAACCTTTAGCCCAAATAGATACCGCGATAACAATCGCTACCACTAATGCCGCTACAAGTACTTTTTGTGGATCAAGTGGTAAGGTAACAATGCTTTGAAGCACACCTATTGGTGTATCTGCTGCTAAACCTTGTGGCATATGTGCAAGTAAGTTTTCAGGTGTTGCATCCATACGAAGCATATTAATAGCTGTTGGACTTAACCGAAGACCGATTACAATAATTGTAGGTCCTACAACAATTGGTGGGAAGAAGGATTTGACTTTGTCTACACCTACTAATTTAATGACACCCCCCATAATAATGTATACAAGACCTGTCGCCATAATACCAGTCTTCAGTGCACCAATACCATACTGTGACAACACAAGTGAAATCGCACTAATAAAGGCAAAGCTTGAGCCTAAAAATACAGGTACAATCCCTTTTGTTACACTATGAAACATAAGTGTACCGATACCTGCACAAAGAATAGCTATCCCTGGGTTGAGTCCTGTAAGCATTGGTACAAGTACTGTCGCCCCAAACATAGCAAGTACATGTTGTAAGCCTAAAACGAGTTTTTTGTTCGCACTAATCTTTTCCATATAATCCCCCTATAGTTTATCTATTTTATTTTTATTCTGTCTTACTTTCTAGTAATACAATGCTCTCACCATCAGTTTCTTGGATTTTCACATGTACAACTTCTTTTTTAGAAGTCGGTATGTTCTTTCCAATGTAGTCAGGACGTATCGGTAACTCACGATGTCCTCTATCAATAAGTGCCGCTAGTCGAATATAATTTGGACGTGCAACATCCATAATCGCATCCATCGCTGCGCGCACTGTACGACCTGTATAAATAACATCATCTACTAATACAACTGTCTTCCCACTAATATCACAGGTAATGTCTGTCTCTCCACGAAGAGGTTGTTCATACTTTTTCTGTAGATCATCACGGTAATACGTAATGTTTACTTTCTTTACTGGTACTTCTACGCCTTCAATCATTTTAATCTTTTCTGCAAGACGTTCGGCCAATGGTACCCCTCTTGTCTCTATACCGATTAAAACAATGTCAGAAGCACCTTTGTTTGCTTCTAATATTTCATGAGCAATACGGGTAAGTACACGATTAATTGTGGCTTCATCAAGTAATATTTTAAAATGCTCCATAGTCGCCTCCTTTATATTTTGTGTTTAAAGATGTCCTCTTTGGCTACTTTTTATACCAAAAAAAGCTTCTTACTAGTGTAAGAAGCTTTTGAAAGACATACATATCTCTATAGAGTATGATACTGTTCTATATGATTCCGATCTGTATATCCTTGCTAGCCTCTCGGACTACCTTAAAGGATTTTCGTAGGTAATCATATCACATTTTTCTTAACTTGTCAAGAATACGTGTGAAATAATCTGGCAATTCACTTTCAAATTCGACATATTCTCCTGTTGTTGGATGCATAAACCCAAGCACCTTCGCATGAAGCATCTGTTTATCAAGCCCAAAGCTTTGCTTCGCTGGTCCATACACCGGGTCTCCTAGAAGTGGATGGCCGATGCTTGTCATGTGTACACGAATCTGGTGTGTTCTCCCTGTACATAGTGTAAGTTCTACATAAGTAAAATCTCTAAAACGCTCAAGTACACGATACTCGGTCTTCGCATAGCGTCCATCTGCTACGATTGCCATTTTTTTGCGGTCTTTTGGTGAACGACCGATTGGTTTTTCTACCATACCTTCTTCTTCTTTAAAATTGCCATATACAATGGCATGGTAGCGTCTTGTGATATCATGGGTTTTTAACTTATCTGATAAAGCAAGGTGGGTTTTATCATTTTTGGCAATCATTAAAAGACCTGAGGTATCTTTATCAATACGGTGTACAATGCCTGGACGAATCTCACCATTGATGCCCGATAAGCCTTCTTTACAATGATAAAGAAGTGCATTCACAAGCGTTCCTGTGTAATTGCCTGGAGCTGGGTGAACGACCATATCTTGAGGTTTGTTAATAATCATTAAATCCTCATCTTCATAAGCAATATCTACCGGTATATCTTCTGCTAAGATATCTACATCTACTGGCTCTGGAATCGTAACGGTAATGGTATCCAACTGCTGTACCTTGTACTTAGAAGCTACCTGTTTGCCATTCACCACTACATTGCCATCTTCTATTTGTTTCTGTAGGAAACTTCTCGTATAATCCTCTAGTTGTTCACTTAAGAACTTATCAAGTCGTACCCCTTCTTGCTCTACTGTGAGCTCTATCATCTTTTCCATTTGCTTTCCTCTCTACTGCTGTTCTACTTGGCTGTCTTTTTGTTTTTGTTCTTGGTTCTCGCTTAATAAGAGTAATGGTACCAGTGCAATAACACCCACTACTACACAAATATCTGCTACATTAAACACTGGAAAATCAATCAGTGTGAAATAAAACATATCTCTTACATAATTAAGTAGGACACGGTCAATCGCATTACCTATAGCACCACTAATCACTAAGATGAGTGCTACTTTCATCCATCCACCTATTTTCCCTTTTGGGATGTGTCTCCAATAATAAATAATCCCAACAAGGACAACGAGGGTGATGATAACGAAAAAGGTTTGTCTTCCTTGCATCATACCAAACGCTGCACCTCTATTTTCTACATATGAGAGATGGAAAACGTCCGGCCATAACTTGATATCTGGCTGACCTTGTAAGTAAACCTCTGCCCAATATTTTGTAAGTTGATCTAATCCCACGAGTAATGCTACTACGATCGCTGCTACAAACTTCATTTTATTCCTCCTACGATACACTAAAAGAAGTGGCTAGGCCACTTCTTTTAGTGTTTATTTAGCTACTTGAGCCATATAACTTAAAGCATTGCTGACTTCTTGGTCTGTAACGTCTTTGACGATGCATACCTCGCCTATTGCTTTCATTAAGACAAAAGCAATTTTCCCATGAGCCTTCTTCTTATCATAAGTCATCTGCCTAATCACTTCTTGATGATCGAAATCTGGGAATACATCAAGAAGTCCATACCCTAGGCATACGCCTTCAATGTCTTTTAAAACTTCTTCTGAAATATACTGGCGCTCATAGCTGATATGGGCTGCCATAATCATGCCATACGCCACACATTCACCGTGACTTAAAGAAAAATGTGATAACGTTTCAATCGCATGACCTATAGTATGCCCAAAGTTCAAGATCTTACGCTCGCCACTTTCTTTAGGGTCTCCCTCTACAACCTTACTTTTAACCAAAGCAGATTGATACGTCATGGACATTAGGGTTTCATCATCTTTTGTAAGTATTTTTTCCCGATTTGCCACAAGATAATCATAAAGTGCGACATCTTTTATGATGCCGTGTTTGATTACTTCACTCATCCCACCACAAAATTCGCGTTGTGGCAATGTCTGAAGGGTTTGGATATTGGTATACACAAGTATTGGATTATAGAATGCACCTACCATATTCTTGTGCTCTAGATAATCAACGCCTACTTTACCACCTATACTGCTATCATTTTGTGCCACAACTGTTGTAGGGAGCTGTACAAACGGAATACCCCTCATATAGCTAGATGCGACAAACCCTGCTAAGTCGCCAACCACACCCCCACCTAAGGCTACAATAAGCCCACTACGGTCCATTTTCATTGTTAAAAGTGTATCGTAAATAGCGGTCACTGTTTCCAGATGTTTAGAATGCTCTCCCGCTTCAAAAATATGAGGCACCACCGGTGCAATCTCTTTTAAATTTGCAGTCACTTCTTCAAGGTAATAGTCTGCCACATGGCTATCCGTAATAAGACAAATGCTACTTGGCATCACACACGCTTTAATGGCCTCTACTAAACCATCATTATCTTTCTCTATACGAATAGCATAAGGTTTATTGTCATTAGACCCTATACATCTCATAAATCACCATCCACTAATGTAAATTCCTTTGTATAAAAAGTTTCATCTTCTTCTACTGCCGCTGCTACTTCTTCTTCCCACATAGGTTTTTCTAAGTCTACTGTTGTTGTATTAAAGTTCTCAGTTAATAATGTAATGTTTTGCTTTTCGATAATCTCAAGCTGCCCTTGTAAGATTTGTCGCACTTGTACTTTGAATGATAAGTACTGTTTCTTAAGCTCTTCTGTGCGATTACTAATCGTATACATATCTTTTTTCGCTTGTTCTAAAAGTGCATCTGCTTTTTGCTCTGCATCTTTTTTGATTTGATCTGCTTTTTCATAAGCAAGGCTTTTTGTATCTTGTGCTGTTTTTTCTGCTAAAACCAACGTGTTTTGTATAGTAGCTTCCATCGTACGGTAGTACTGAATATTTTCATTTAGCATATTGATTTTATCTTTTAATTCGTAGTTTTCTTTTGTAATATGTTGGTAAGCTTCAAGTACTTCATCTAAAAATTCATTAACTTCTGTCGTACTATAGCCACCTATTTTTGATTTTTTAAATTCTTTGTTTTGAATATCAACTGGTGATAACATTTTTATGCCCCCTAAATATATTTTTCAATTTTAATATGAATTCTATCTTTCTTTGTGGTGCCATTGATACTTACAAAACGCATTTTCCCATAACCTCTTAATGTTCCTACATCCCCTACTTTTAATGTATCTGAACTTTTAACTTGCATCCCATTACATTTACCCTTATCTTGTTGTAAGAGCTTAACAGCTGTCGTACGTGATATGCCAAATGCAAGGGCAAACAGTGCATCTGCTCTAAGGGATTGTACTGTTCCTAAGATTTCTTTAAACTGCTTATCTTCCATGACGATTGCTTCTCTTGGCGTTTCTGTAATGGTTAATTTATTGTATCTTCCGATAGATGTCAGATGCCAACATATATACTCTGCCAATTCTTTCGTCACACTCACATAAGCACCTTCTGGTGTGACAACAATGTCACCAAACTTACTACGTTCAATCCCAAGCCCTAATAAGGCCCCTAAGAAATCTCTATGTCCAAGTGGCTTACCAATCCCTGTCTTCACAGCAATTGCTAGTACTTGTACCGGATTTTCTTCATAAGCCTCATAGCCATAGCATGCAACTTGACGCTCCGCCTCTTCAAAGCCTCCATCAAATTGTATTGTTGCTAATACACCAGCCCCTAGATACTTTTTGACGACTTCTTCCATCCATTCTTTTTGATAAAAAGATGTGGCAAAGCCTCTGTATTGCTTGTCAGCCTTTTGTATACATCCTACTAATTGCTCTAAAAAAATGCGTTCTTCTTCATTTGCACATTTACGCCAGTCCATATACTGTCCTCTATAAATAAAAGGCCTATATAATAGGCCATGTATTTTTTTGTTTGATACTATCTGGTGATAAGTTCACGTCTTCTGGTGCAAAAACAAAAATATTTTCTGCAACGCGTTCAACTGCACCATTTAAAGCATAGCATGCACCTGTTAAGTAATCCACTGCACGTTGTACCTCTGCTGCATTGAGCTGTTGCATATTGACGATTACTGGTTTTTTGCTTTTGATGTAGTTAAAAACTTCACCTGTCATATCATAACTTGTCATTGTAAAATTAAGAATTTCCATTTTACCCGCTCCGTTCGTGCCCCCCATAGGTACTAGCTTAGGCTGTTGTATTGGTGCTTGTATAACTGTTCGATGTTTTGGCATTACTGGTTCTGATTTATGTTCAATTTCCTCTAATTCATCTTCATCATCATACTCATCTTGTGGCATTAAAAAGTCCTTCATTTTGTTCATTACGTTTTTCATCTCTATTCCTCCTCTGTACCTACCTTATGCGCGTAATCTCTTTCTCCAAAAAGAGCTGTACCAATGCGTATCATGGTAGCTCCCTCTTGTATAGCAACCTCAAAATCATTGCTCATTCCCATTGATAATACTTGGGTACTTATATTATCAATGTTTTGTTTTTCCATGTCAACTGATAACTGGTAAAGTTTCTTAAATATATGTCTATTTTTTTCAGCATCGTCAACATAAGGCGCAATTGTCATAAAGCCTTCTACTTTTACATGGTTATAAGTAGCTATTTCACGAACGACCGCCTCTGCTTCTTCTAGCTTAAAACCAAACTTGCTGTCTTCTTCTGCTATATTTATTTGAATAAGGATTGGTGTAACAACCCCCGCTTTAGCTGATTGTTTTTCAATTTCCGCTGCTAGCTTGATACTATCTACCGAATGAATAAGTGCAACCTTACCAATAATATATTTTACTTTATTGGTTTGTAGATGCCCAATCAAATGCCATTTGACATCATGTGTCAGTGCCTCTATTTTCCCAGTGAGTTCTTGCACCTTATTTTCTCCAAAATCGACAATCCCACACGCTACTGCCTCTTCGATAGCTTCTACAGGATAAGTCTTAGAAACTGCAATAAGGGTTAGATCCTCTAGCTTTCTGCCTACCTGAAGAGCTGCCTCATTCATACGTTCTTTAATGATGTCCAATTGAACTTTCATGCTTTTCACCTCTTACTCATTTTTCACATCCATGTACTTTAGGAGTTGATCTTCTTTAATTTTTTGTGGATTAGAGATAATTTGGTCTCTCTCTTTGACTGATGCGCGATTACCTTTTTCTAAAACAGCATAATCTTCATTAGCCATCAAAATACTCACTGGCTTGAATTTTGCATAAGAGCCATTGATGACATAAACGCCTTTTACCACATCCACCGCTGAAAGGGTATAAGACGTATCTTCTGTCGGATGCTTAATATTCTGCCCTAATTGGACGGTTTGCGGATTATCAATCTGTTGTAAGATTGACGAGTGGGTGTCATTCACATACTGCACATTAATCGGTGTGAATTGGACTTCCGCTCCATTTTGACGTAGTACGCCTTTTTGTCTACCTTCTTCTACGATATATTCATTTGGTATCGGCATAACGTTTTTCTCCACAATGGCTTTAAGTGGAATCTTAAGCCCTTCTGCTTTATTTTTGCCAATGACAAACTTCACATACCTTGTATTAAGAAAGTCTGAAATATAATCTTTACCTGTAAAGACACACTTCATTTCTCCATTTTCTTCTACTGCACTTTCCAGCTTAAAGTTTACTGGGCGTTCGCCATATCCTTCAAAATGGAAGACATAGTTGTGGCCCACTGTATACTGCTGTGCCTCTTCAAAGTTCATATAGGTTACAATCTTCCACTGATTATCATTTACAACCTTATACATAGGTCTATCTACGCCACTATAATCCGTAGTCATGACATCTAAGTTCTTCGCTTCTTTAAGTGCTTTTTTATAATCTTTCTCTTGGAGTTGCTGTACATTTTCGAAGTTCAATCCTTCATAACCATCTATTGTATAGGAAATCACCCCTGCTTGCTCTGCGTACCCTACATATTTATCATTCTTTAATTTTTCTTGGAGCTCCTTACGACTTACTTGCATCGCTTCGGTCAATTCACTTTGGTCATTCATATAAATATCTGTACGGTTTTGGATGACTCTTTCTAGCTGTTTACGAAGTCCATAAACTTCACCTGGCTTTTGCCAGTACTTGTTACTATAAAAGTTCCCCATATCTTCCTTAATTTCACGATTAAGGGCATGGATCTCTGACTGGAAATAAGAATACTCACTTCGCTTATCTTGCAAACTATAAATGTCCTCATCAAGTGCTGTCATGGCATCTAACGTGCTGGCAATCTGATCATCGTCTGCCACAAAGCATACTTGTCCATTTTTAGCGACCTTTTCACCTTCACCTATAATATAGTGAATGTTCCCTTCTTTTTTCCCCATCACAACTTGTTCATTTCTTACAATCATACCTTCACGCATTTGCCCATTATCAATGACGCCTTCCTGTACAACTTGATAAGAAATGGATGGGTAGCGTATCAAATCAACGCATTTGATAATCCCATAAGCACTAAATGCCACAACACTTCCAACGGCAATAAGCCTTCTTATAAATAATTTGCGCTGACGTTTTCGATGCTTTAAGGCATCTTTACGTGTTATCTTATTGTTTTGTTTAATAGTCTGCCTTCTAGCTTCTGGCGTTGCTGAAGCTTTTGCTTCTTGTTGGTCATAAAAGAAAGGTTGCTGATACCCTCCAGATTGTCTTCTCTCTGTATCTGTCGGTCCATTGCTTTGGTAATGGTTACGGTACGGATTCTGACTTGTACGTCGCCCTTCATCTGCTGCGCCATTACTGTATGGATTATCATAACTGGTACGTCGTCCTTCTTTTTTATTTCTGTAATCTTCTAACTGGTACGTATTTGTACGTTTTTGTTTATTTATACTCATCTTATTGTTTTTTTTCCCTTGTTTTTTCACTCTTTCACATCCATTAATTCATTTCATATTTTTAATCATATAATGGATTGGAAAATCTTGCAATAGTGCATAAAAAAAAAGGCACATTGTGCCTTTTATAATAAGATACAGATAAGACCACCATTTCCTTCATTGATGATTTTCTGTAACGTTTCTTGTAGCTTTTCTTGAGCATCTTCTGGCATACGATAAAGCTTGTTTTGTAAACCTTCGTTCACTAATTCATGAAGTGATTTGCCGAAGATATTTGATTCCCATAATTTAGATGGATCGGTTTCAAATTCACTAAGTAAATAATTCACCAAATCTTCACTTTGTTTTTCAGTACCTACGATAGGTGATACTTCTGTTTGGATATTGGCACGAATGATATGATAGCTTGGCGCACTTGCTTTAAGTTTAACACCAAATTTACTACCTTGCTTCACGATTTCTGGTTCTTCAAGCTCTAGCTCATCAAAAACTGGAGCAACCACACCGTAGCCTCTTTCTTTCACTTCATTGAGTGCATAAGCTACTTTATCGTACTCTCTCTTCGTATCTGCTAGTTCTTTAATCAAACTCATTAATTCATGGTCACCGTTAATCTCCATACCCGTTGTTTCTGAAAGAATGCGATAGAATAAGTCTTCTGTCGTATTGACATCAATCTTAACGACACCTTCGCCTAGTTGAATACGCTCTAAGTAAATACTTTTGATAAATTCAACTTCTCTAAACTTCTCTAACACATCTTTTAATTGACGAATATTATCTAATGGATAGATAAATTCTTTGATGTAAGAAACCCATTCTTTCTTGAACCAATGGTCATTATCAAGCGCCTCTGCCCATTTAGGAAGCATAAATTGGATTTCATTAAGTGGAAACTCATAAAGCACTTTTTCAAGAATTTGATTGATATCTTCTACTTTCATCTGAGCGATATCCATTGGTAGTACCGGTACATCATATTCTCTACTTAAGTTGCCCGCATCTTCTAGCACTTGTGCATCAAAAGGTCTCTTTGTATTGTACAATACAACGAAAGGCTTTCCGATTTTTTTGAGTTCACTAATGACGCGCTCTTCAGCTTCTATGTAACTACTTCTCGCAATATCTGTAATGCTTCCATCTGTAGTTATAACAA
>JBOGBZ010000165.1:0-2955 GCA_051656485.1 Cellulosilyticaceae bacterium | reverse complement strand
AAATCTATTGACTACCTATAAAAAAATAAGTATAATTCCATAGGTGAGTTTAATTAGTGTAAACAAAAAGTTTATTAAAACGACTCAAAAATACAGACAGGGAGGCAGTATATGGATATTGGAGCTAAAATTAACCAATTAAGAAAAAAGAATGGCTTAACACAAGAAGAACTGGCTGACCGATGCGAACTTTCAAAAGGATTTATTTCACAGGTAGAGCGAGGCCTTACATCACCTTCGATTGCTACTTTGATTGATATACTTGAATGCTTAGGGACCAATCTTAAGGACTTTTTCAATGAAACAAGTCAAGAGAAGATAGTATTTACCAAGCAAGATGTCTTTGAAAAAGAAGACAAAGAACTAGGCAATATGATTACTTGGCTTATACCTAATGCGCAAAAAAATGATATGGAGCCTATACTTATTAATATAGAACCAAATGGACAGACTATCTTACAAGCACCTCATGAAGGTGAGGAATTCGGTCATGTACTTGCTGGGACAATCTATATCCACCTAGGAAACAAAAAGTTTAAAGCAAAAAAGGGTGATAGTTTTTATTTTAGACCTACAGGTGATCATTATTTAGAAAATGCAGGAAAGACAAAAGCTACAGTACTTTGGGTTGCGACCCCACCAAGTTTTTAAAGGAGATGAGATGACATGAACGAGAATAAAACCCCAAATATTATCGACCTTAAAAATATATCAAAGACGTTTGATGATGGGACACAAGTCTTAAAAGAAATTAATATGTATATTCGTAAAAACGAATTTTTGACATTACTAGGACCAAGTGGTTGTGGTAAGACCACATTACTTAGAATTATCGGAGGCTTTGAAGTACCAACAACAGGAGAAGTCATGTTTGAGGAAGAAAACATCGTTAATCTTCCACCATACAAGAGACGTATCAATACAGTATTTCAAAAGTATGCCTTATTTCCACATATGACAGTAGGCGAGAATATCGCTTTCGGACTTAATATCAAAAAGATGGATAAAAAGCTTATCGAACAAAAGGTAGCAGAAATACTAGAGCTTGTTAATCTAAAAGGTTACCAAAATCGTTCCATAGATTCTTTAAGTGGCGGTCAGCAACAGCGTATAGCGATTGCACGTGCAGTCGTTAATGAACCAGAAGTCTTATTACTTGATGAACCATTAGGTGCACTTGACTTAAAACTACGTAAAGGGATGCAAATGGAACTTAAGCGTATCCAACAGCAGTTAGGGATTACTTTTATCTATGTTACACATGATCAAGAAGAAGCCCTTACAATGTCAGATACCATTGCAGTCATGAATGAAGGTCGTGTACAGCAAATTGGTACACCAGTAGATATCTACAATGAACCAAAGAATGCTTTCGTAGCAGACTTTATCGGTGAGAGCAATATCATCCAAGGTAAGATGCATAAAGACTACTTAGTAGAATTCCATGGCAAGACTTTTGAATGTGTGGATGCAGGCTTTGGTGAAAATGTAGCAGTGGATATCGTCATTCGTCCAGAAGACTTACTCATCGTAAAGGCAGAGGATGGTATGCTAGAAGGTATCGTAGAGAATGTAACCTTTAAAGGGGTACATTATGAAATGCTTATTAATACAGGTGAATTCACATGGGTGGTACATTCAACTGCTATGGCAGAAGCAGGTAGCCGTATAGGTCTTACCTTAACACCTGAAGACATTCATATTATGAAAAGGAGATAGAGATGAATAAGAAGCAATTAGCCTACCCTTATCTTATATGGATCGCACTCTTTGTAATGGTTCCTTTGCTCCTTATTGTGTACTTTAGTTTTAAGGAAACAGGGCCAAATGGAGGCTTTTCGATAGAAAGTTATAAGCGTTTCTTTGATCCATTATATATGGAAGTGCTTTATCGTTCAGTTAAGTTAGCGTTTGTAACAACCGTTATTTGTGTGCTATTAGCATATCCTTTAGCGATGATTTTAAATAGTAAAGATATCTCAAATAAGTACATCGTTTTACTACTTGTGATTTTACCAATGTGGATGAACTCTCTTATGCGTACGTATGCATGGATGGTTTTATTAGAGAATAAAGGGATTTTAAATTCTATCTTAGCAACACTAGGATTACCGACACATCAATTTTTATATGGTGATGGTGCCATTGTATTCGGTATGATTTATAATTTCTTCCCATTTATGGTACTACCAATCTATAACTCACTTGCAAAGATCGATAATAGTCTGATCGAAGCATCTTATGATTTAGGTGCAAGCAAAGCGAGAACTTTTAGAAAGATTATATTACCACTTAGTATGCCGGGTGTTATTACGGGAATTATTATGGTATTTATGCCATCTCTTACAACATTCGTTATTACAAGACTTCTAGGTGGTGGCCAAGTAATCCTTATCGGTAACTTAATTGAAGAACAATTCACCAGAACGAGAGACTGGGCGTTTGGTTCAGCATTATCAATGATTTTAATGATTATTATTTTAGCCACTATTGGCTTTATGTCTAAAAATGATACCATGGACAAAGGAGGCGGACTTCTATGATGAAATTTCTTAAGAAAGCCTACTTAGGAATTATTCTACTTGTGCTTTATGCACCGATTGCACTGCTGATGGTGTATTCGTTTAATGAGTCGAAGACAACAAGTTGGCAAGGATTCTCCTTTAAATGGTATGTGGAGCTCTTTAACGATCCAAGTATTCAACGTGCATTTTATTATACGATTTTAGTAGCTACATTAGCGGCTATTATTTCAACCATTATAGGAACGATGGCAGCATTAGGCATTGATAAAATGTCACATCGTTCAAAAAATGCCATTATGAACTTAACGTATATTCCACTTTTAAGTCCAGACATTGTGATTGGTATTTCACTGATGTTACTCTTTACAGCAGTAGGTGCAAAGTTCGGGTTATTAACCCTTGTACTTTCACACATAACATTCTGTACACC